>JBEKGQ010000073.1:0-15100 GCA_050012715.1 Polyangiaceae bacterium | reverse complement strand
GCGGTGCGGCCATCGCGGCCTACGCCGCCGTCGCCGCCGGAGTCATCGCCGCGGGATTCGCCACCGTCGCCGCTCGCCCGACCGACGCGTGGATTGACCCGGCACTCGGCGGCGGGAGCTTCCTCCGGCTCGCCGCCATGCTGCCCGACGGGGCGAACGTCGTGACGCCGTTCCGCTCGGCAGGTCTGGTCCTCTGGCTGGCCTCGCCTCGCGGCGTTCGCGTCCTCTACGACTCGCGGAACGACCCCTATTCGCCCGAGATGCGCCGTGTCGGCCTGACGCTGCTCGAGCAACCCCCGCGCGCGATCGTCGAGGAGCTCGACCGCCGCGGCGCCACGCATGCGCTCGTCCCGTCTCCGCCGGCGGTGGAGCCCGAGCGCCGCCGGGGCTACGACGGCGCGCTGGCGTCCGCTCCGGCGTGGTCGGTCGGCGCCCGGGACGGCGGCTGGTGTCTCTACGCTCGGTCGATCGCCCGCTGACGTCTCGGTCGCGCGGCAGGAGCGCGGCGGGATGTGTTACGCCTACACCCGATGAAGGACGACGCGAAGACCCAGCTGAAGAAGATCATCAGCGACTACGACGCGAAGCTCGCCGAGAACGAGCGCGTCGAGAAAGCGAGGCGGGAGGCGCAGGCCGCGTTCCCCGCGCGCTTCGTGAGCCTCAAGACCGAGATCATCCAGCCGGCGATCAAGGAGATCGTCGACATGCTGAACGAGGGAGGTCACGTCGCCTCCGTGCGCGAGCAGGAGGACTCGTCGACCGCGGAGGGCGGCGTCAAGTCTGCCGCGATCTCGCTCCGGGTCGTTCCCCGGCCCTTCACCGCCAAGGCCTCCGAGCTGAACGCCATCGCCATCGAGGTCACGTTCTCGGCCAACCGCGCGGCGCGCAAGGTCGCCGTCTCGTCCACCAACACGATGATCAACCACGGGGGGACGGTCGGAAAGCGCGGCGAGTACGAGCTCGAAGACGTCACGGCGGACGTCGTCACCACTCACGTGCTGCAGACGCTCGCCGAGGCCTTCGGCGGTCCGCGCTAGCCCCGCCGCGAGGCGCCAGGCTCAGGCCCCCAGGGCGCGGCCGACGATCGCGCGCGCCTCGTCGACGATGCGGGCGAGGTGGTCGGGCCCGCGAAAGCTCTCCGCGTAGATCTTGTAGACGTCCTCCGTCCCGGAAGGCCGCGCCGCGAACCAACCCTCGCCGGTCGCGACCTTCAGGCCGCCGATGGGAGCGCCGTTGAAGGGTGCGCGCGTCAGGCGAGACGTGATGGCGTCGCCCGCGAGCGTCGACGCCTTCACCGCATCCGGCGAGAGACCCGAGAGGAGCTTCTTCTGCGCCGGCGTCGCGGGCGCGTCGATCCGCGTGTACACGGGCGCGCCGTGCTGGGCCTCCAGCGCGCGGTAGTGCTCCCCGGGATCCTTGCCGGTCTTCGCGAGGATCTCCGCCGCGAGGAGGTCGAGCAGGATGCCGTCCTTGTCGGTGGTCCAGACGCCGCCGTCGAAGCGCAGGAACGACGCCCCCGCGCTCTCCTCGCCGCCGAAGCCGAACGAGCCGTCGAGCAAGCCGGGGACGAACCACTTGAAGCCGACGGGGACCTCGGCGAGGCGGCGGCCGAGCGAAGCGGCGACGCGATCGATCATGCCGCTGCTGACGAGCGTCTTGCCGACGGCGGCATCGGCGCGCCACCGCTCGCGCCGCGCGAAGAGGTATGCGATGGCGACCGCCAGGTAGTGGTTCGGGTTCATCAGCCCGGCGCTGCGAGTGACGATGCCGTGTCGATCGCTGTCGACGTCGTTACCGAAGGAGACGTCGAACTTGTCCTTCAGGGCGACGAGGTTCTTCATCGCATAGGGCGACGAGCAATCCATGCGGATCTTGCCGTCGTAGTCGAGCGGCATGAACGAGAAGGTCTTGTCGATCCTCGGGTTGACGACCGTGATGTCGACCCCGTAGCGGGCGATGATGGGGGCCCAGCACGCGAGGTTCGAGCCGCCGAGCGGATCGGCGCCGATCTTCAGCTTGGCGGCGGCGATCGCCGGCATGTCGATCGCCTCGCCGAGCTCGGCCACGTACGGCCCGATGAAGTCCTCGGTGCGCACCGAGCGCAGCGCCGTGTCGTAGGGCACGCGCTTCACGCTCGCCGCGCCGGACTCGAGGAGCGCGTTCGCGCGGTCCTCGATCCACTTCGTCGCGTCGGTGTCGGCGGGACCGCCGTGCGTCGGGTTGTACTTGAAGCCGCCGTCCTCGGGCGGGTTGTGCGAGGGGGTGATCACGATTCCGTCCGCGGCGCGCGGCGGCTTGGCGCGGTTGTGGCGCAGGATCCGCGCCGAGACCACCGGCGTCGGCGTATACGCGCCATCCGCCGCGATCACGGCGTCGACGCCGCGCGCCACGAGCACCTCGATCGCGGTTCGCTGCGCCGGCTCCGAGAGCGCGTGCGTGTCCGCGCCGACGAAGAGAGGACCGCTCACCCCGTGGGCAGCGCGGTAGTCGCAGATGGCCTCGGTGATCGCGACGATGTGGTCCTCGTTGAAGCTGCGGCGAAACGAGGAGCCGCGGTGACCCGAGGTGCCGAAGGCGACCCTCTGCTCGGCGACGGCGGGGTCGGGATGATCGTGGTCGTAGGCGCGCCCGAGGGCGGCGAGGTCGACGAGCATCGAGGCGGGCGCGGGTTGACCGGCGAGCGGGTGGACCATGGCCGCCAAGGCTACTTCGTTTTCGACGCTCCCATCACCTGCCCTCTGCACCCGTCCGCTGGATCGCGGCGATGAGCTCGGCGATGTGGAACGGCTTGTCGAGGCGCGCGTTGGGGAGGCCGTCGAGGTACTCGCGCGCCCGCGCGCTGTACACGCCTCCGCTGATGAACACGAACCGGCGGGCGAGCTCCGGCCGCGCGCGCGCGACCTGCTCGTGGAGCTCGATGCCGGTCATGCCGGGCATCATGACGTCGCAGACGACGGTGTCGAACGGCTCGTCCCCGAGGAGGCGCTCGAGGGCGCGCGCGGCGACCGTCTCGGCCACGACCGTCGCGTGCTTCCGGAGCATCTTCGAGAGCGCCTGCACGATGAGCAGCTCGTCGTCGACGACGAGCACGCGCCCGAGCTGCACCGGCGCGCGCAGCTCGCTCGGCACCGGCGGGGGGGCCAGCGCCGCGGTCTCCGCGCCATCGCTCGACGCCCTCGGCAGCGTCACCTCCATCGTCGTTCCTTCGCCCACCGTGCTCTTCGCCACGAGGTCGCCGCCGACACGAACGACGAGGTCGCGGCAGACCGACAGCCCGAGCGCGGGACCGCCGCCGACCCGGCCGGCGATGAAGAACGGCTCGAAGAGAACCGCGAGCGCATCCTTCGGGATGCCGCAGCCGTCGTCCTCGACGAGCACGGTGACGCGATCGGGCGTCACGCGGGCGCGCAGGGTGATGCTTCCCCCGAGCTTCTCGTCGAGCGCGTGCGCCGCGTTGAGGAACAGGTTGACGAAGACCTGCTCGACGTGGCGTGCGACGCCGACCACGGTGGGGAGCTCCGCGTACTCCTTGACGAGCTTCCCGCGAGGACGAATCTCGTGCAGGACGAGCCGCTCGGCGGCGTCGATCGCCGCGGCGAGATCGATCGGTCCAGGGCGCTCGTCGTCTCCCCTCCCGAAGAAGCGCAGGTCGCGCATGACGGTCGCGATGCGGTCGAGCCCGGCGCGCACCTGCTCCACGAGGTCGGCTTCTTCGGCGCCCACACGTAGACGGAGCTCGTCGGTCGCCTGGCCGACGAGCGAGAGCGGGTGGTCGAGCTCCTGCGCGACACCGGCCGCCATCCGGCCGAAGGCCGCGAGGCGATCGATGTGGGCCAGCTGCGCGCGCAGGCGTGAGCGCTCGGTCACGTCGCGCGCGTAGGCGAGGACCGCCGGCTCGCCGTGGAAGTCGATGATGGTCGACGCGATCTCGGCGGTGATTTCCGTCCCGTCCCGGCGCCGGGCGGGATACTCGCGTGGAACGAGCTGCTCGCCGGTCGCGGCCATCTGCTGCACGCGCCGCTGCATCACCTCGATCGAGGCGCGATCGAGGAACGTCATCGGCTTGCCCACGAGCCCCGAGACGTCGTCGTGCCCCAGCAGCTTGGCCGCCGCCGCGTTCGCGTAGAGCACCACGCCGCGCCGAGACACGACGATCGCGTCGGGCGCTCGTTCGACGAGCGCGCGGAACTCATCCTCGGCCACCGCCATGGCCTCCCAAGATACGGCCACTTGACGGGAACTCCGAAGGGTTCAGAGTCGGAAGGCTCGCGCCCGCCGGCGTGAGGAGGAGAAGGAATGGCGACGAAGCCTGAACAGTCTCGCAGCGGCCGGGATGCGCTGGGGCAGTTCGAGCACACCCATGGCCACCTGAACGCCCTCGTCCTCGGGGTCGCGACGTCCCTGCGCGCCGTCGACAGCGACGCGCCGACGGCCTGGGAGGAGGTCGCCGCGCGCCTGGGGATTCTGCGAGACGAGCTCCTCCGCCACTTCGCCGACGAGGAGGAGGCGCTCTTTCCCTTCGTGCGCACGAGCGTGCCGGCCATGACCGGCGCGGTCGAGCGCCTGGAGGCCGCCCACGACGCCATCTGCGGGGGGGTGGTGCGCGCGCACGCCGCGGCGCGCGCCCATCAGCGAGCCCTCGTGGCCGTCCTCCACGAGCGCTTCGAGCGATCCTACGTCGAGCATTCGCGGGCCGAGGCGGAGCTCTTCGAGGCCCTGGGCGGTGTTCTCGACGAGCGCCAGCGGTCCGAGCTGTCACGCCTCCTCCGGGGCCTGTGAAGCGATGGGCGGCGGGTGGAGCGCTCGTCGCGGTGCTCGTGGGCTCGCCCCGGCTCGCGAACGCCCAGGTGCGCGACCTGCGGTGGGACCCCGCCCTCGACGTCTCGGTGACCGCGGGGGGGGCGGCGCTCTGGCTGGCGAGCGAAGCGCTCAAGGGGGACCTCGCCCCCTCGCGATGCCACTGGTGCAGCGTCGACCCCGCGGACGCCGCGGTTCGCGAGGCTCTGGTCTGGCGTGACACCGGCTCTGCGAATCTCCTCAGCGACGCGACGGCGTTCGTGCTGTTGCCCCTCGCCGCGGTGGGGTTGAACGCCCTCGCCGCGGCGCACGAGGGAGCCAGCGGCAACATCCCCGAGGACGCGCTGCTCGTGGCCGAAGCGGGCGTCGTCACGGCGGACGTGAACCAGCTCACCAAGATGCTCGTCGGGCGCGAGCGCCCCTTCGTCCACGCCCTCCCGCCGGAGCAGAAGCCTTCGACCGGGTCCCCGTCCGACAACAACCTCTCCTTCTTCTCGGGGCACAGCAGCGAGACCTTCGCGCTCGCCGTCGCATCCGGGACGGTCGCCTCGATGCACGGCTACCAGTGGGCACCCGTCGTCTGGGGCGTCGGCGGCGTCCTCGCGGCGACGACGGCGTACCTGCGCATCGCCGCCGACCGGCACTGGCTGACGGATGTCCTCGTCGGCGCCGTGGTCGGAGCGGGGATCGGCTTCACCCTGCCCTACGTGTTTCACTCGGCAAAGGACGACTCGCCCACCGCGACCACGGGCGCCGCGCTCCGCGCCCCCGCGCTGCCTCTCCCCCTGATGACCCTCGCCTGGTGAGGCACCCGCGAGCTACCTCGCGCGCGCCGAGTGACCTACGCTGAACGCCGGGGCGAAATGGAGAGCGATCCGTTCGGCTGGGTCGGTCACACCGTGGCCGACAAGTTCCGCGTCGACGCCCTCGTCGCCGAGGGCGGGTTCGGCGTCGTCTACCAGGCCATGCACCTGGGGTTCAACGCCAAGGTCGCGCTCAAGTGCCTCAAGCTGCCGGCGCGGCTGCAGGGACCCGACCGCGACCGTTTCCTCGAGGCGTTCCTCGCCGAAGGCCGGCTGCTCCATCAGCTCTCGCGCTCGACGGCGGGCATCGTGCAGGCGCTCGACGCGGGCGCGGCCGTCTCGCCGAACGGTACCTGGACGCCGTACCTCGCGCTCGAGTGGCTCGACGGGATGCCGCTCGACGTCGATCTCGCCGAGCGGGCTCGCCGCCGCGCGCCCGGCCGCTCGTTCGCGGAGACCACGGTGCTGCTCGACTCGGCGGCGCGCGCGCTCGCGCTGGCGCACGAGCAAGGGGTCGCCCACCGGGATCTCAAGCCCGGCAACCTCTTCGTCGCCGCGGTCGGCGGCAAGCGCGTGTGCAAGGTCGTCGACTTCGGCATCGCGAAGGTGGTCGCCGACGTGTCGAACTTCACGCGCGCGCTGCAGGAGACCGGCGCGAGCATCCAGGCGTTCACGCCGCTCTACGGCGCCCCCGAGCAGTTCGACCGGAAATACGGCGCGACGGGCCCCTGGACGGACGTCTTCGCCTTCGCGCTGGTGCTCGTCGAGGTCATGTCCGGGCAGCCGGCCCTCGACGGGACGGACACGACGCAGCTCTTCGTCTCCTCCATGCGGCCCGACCGCCGACCCACGCCGCGCGCCTCCGGCGTCGCGGTCACCGACGCGACCGAGGCGCTCTTCGCGCGCGCCCTGGCGGTGCAGCCGAAGGACCGGTTCCCCTCCCTCGGCCCGTTCTGGCAGGCGCTGCTCGCGGAGGCCGCGCGCGAGCCGGTGACCGCCGCCCTCGCGCCGACCGAGTCCTTCCCGGCACGCGAGGCGCTGGCGGTGGCACCGACCGCGATGGCGCTCGCGCCCACCGCGATGGGCCCCTCGACGACCGGCCCGCAGGTCGCGTCGCCGACGGGAGCCCCGACCGGGGGCCTCGCCCCGCCGGGTCCCGGCTCGAAGCTGGGGCTGATCCTCGCCATCACCGGCGCCCTCGTCGTCGTGGCGGCCCTCGTCGTCGCGGTCGCCGCGCTGCGCGTCGCGCGCAGACGGCCCGCGGGCGCGGCCGGACCCGATGGTGTCCCGGCGAACGTCCTGCGGGCGACGGCGGTGCAGAAGATGACGCGCCGGGATCGCTCGTGCCTCGCCGACCTCGACGAGGCGGACCGCCTCGACCCCACGGGGGCGGGCCCGAACACGGACTCGGTGCGCGCGATGTGCGAGATGGTCGCGGGCCGGTGCGATCAGGGCTGCAAGCGGTACCGCGAGTACCTGGCGCAGACGAGCCCCGGCATCCAGGGGGCGGGCCTCGAGTCGGCGGTCGACACGGTCGCGGCGCAATACTGCCCTCGCGACCAGCTGACGCCGGCCGCGCGCGTCTTCGCGGCATCGCTCGACGTGAGCACGGCCTGGCAGAAGGGCGACACGAGCCAGTGCGTCGCCGTCGGCAACCAGCTCGTGCGGACCGTCGACGCGCTCCCCGAGCAGAACGGAGCGCAGCAGAACGTGCGCTCCACCGCCGTGTCGGCCCTGGCGATCGCGACCCAGTGCGCGGCGAAGGGTGGACGCTGCGAGGACGCGCGCACGTTCTACCGGACGCGCCTTCGCGTCGTCACGAAGCTGCCGCCATCGGCGGCGACCGACGGTTCGTTCCGTTCCTCCTTTCCGGAGTGCGCCACGAAGTGAGGACGCGACGGGGAGTGGCGAGCGTCAGGGGCCAACGGCTCAGGTCGCGGCGACGACCTTGCTCCGCCGCGCTCGTCGTGGTCCTTTCCCACCCATGACGCTCTCGGAGGAGCCGCTCGAGCGCTACCGGCGTGAGGGATACCTGGTCCTCGAAGGCTTCGCTCCCGACGCGGAGTGCGACGCGCTCCGGGCCCGCGCCGACGCGCTCGTCGAGGCCTTCGACCCGAGCGAGACGCGCTCCGTCTTCACCACCGACGAGCAGGCGCGCCGCACCGACGACTACTTCCTCGGCTCGGGCGACGAGGTGCGCTTCTTCTACGAACCCCTCGCCGTCGACGCGAAGGGGGACCTCCTCGTCCCCAAGGCGCGCGCCATCAACAAGATCGGCCACGCGCTCCACGACCTCGACCCGCTCTTCGATCGCTTCTCGCGCGCGCCCCGCGTCGAGCGTCTCGTCGCGTCGCTCGGCCTGCCCTCGCCGCTGCTCCTGCAGTCGATGTACATCTTCAAGCAGCCGCGGATCGGGGGCGAAGTCCGCTGCCACCAGGACGCGACCTTCCTCCACACGGACCCCCCCGGCGCCCTGCTCGGGCTCTGGTTTGCGCTCGAGGACGCGACCGAGGAGAACGGCTGCCTCTGGGCGGTCCCCGGCGGACACCGGGCGGGGCTCCAGTCGCTCTTCGTCCGCAACGACGACGACACGACGACGATGCGCGCCCTCGGGGGCGAGACGTGGAGCGCCGGCCCGCTCGTGCCGCTGCCGGTGAAGAAAGGCGCAGTCATCATCCTCGACGGGCTCTTGCCGCACCTCAGCAAGCAGAATGATTCGGAGCGCTCGCGCCACGCGTACACGCTGCACGCGATTTCCGGCCGTGCGGACTACCCCCGGACCAACTGGCTCCGTCGCCGGATGGCCGCGCGCGGGTTTTGACGCACCACGCAAAAACACCTGGACAGCCGCAGCGGCGGACGCGCAACGACACCACTCCGGCCCGAAAACAAGCGCCTATTCGCTTGAGGGTGCCCCGATGCGCCACTACGTTTGCCGGCCATGGACTCGGCAAAGCTGCTCGCGATCGTGCTCGGGGGTGTGGCGCTCGGTGCGTGTGGTGGATCCACCAAGGCGGACGTGAGCGTCTCGGGAGATGGAGGCGCGGAAGGCGAGGACGGCTCGTCGAGCAGCAGCTCGTCGAGCGGCGGCTCCTCGTCGGACGGCGGCTCCTCGCCGGACGGCAGTTCCTCGTCGGACGGCGGCTCCTCGACTGGTCCGACCGGGTTCGCGATCCCGCTCTCCGCTCCCGGCGGCGCCGACTACGAGTACACCGCGGAGGGTACGGTGGGGGGCCAGACGTTCCACATGACGATCGACACCGGGAGCACGACGCTCGGGCTCGCGGGCATGGGCTGCTCCGGCTGCACCGGGGTCAGCCCGCTCTACACGCCGTCCTCGAGCGCCAAGGCCACCGGCAAGAACGGGGATTCGGAGTACGAGGACGGCTCGGGGTGGTCGGGCCCGATCTACTCGGACACCGTCGGCCTCGGCCACGGCTCGCCGTCCGTGTCGATCGACCTCGTCGATATCACGACGGCGAGCATGTTCTTCGGCGGCAACTCCTATCAGGGCATCATCGGCCTCGGGCCGCAGGGCAACGCGGTGGACGGGACCACCGGGTACATGCCCGCGCTGATGATGAGCGCGGGCATGACCAACATCTTCGCCTTCGCCCTCTGCGACAGCAGCGGCGCCAACGCCGGCACGATGTGGCTCGGCGGCGACGGCTCGCCGGGGGCGGACGTCGTGTACACGCCGCTCATCCCCATCACGGAAGACAACCCGTATTACGGCATCAACGTCGACGCCGTGAGCCTCGGCGGCACGAGCGTCGTCTCGAACGCCGCGAGCACCTTCGCGAAGCCGGTGCTCGACACGGGGACGTCGCTCTTCTACGTGCCGACGTCCGTCTACAACGCGTTCCAGACCGCGCTCGGGGCGTCGAGCGGCTTCAAGGCGGTCTTCGGGACCAACACACTCTCGACCAGCGGCGGGGACGCCGGGTGCGTCACCAGCGCGGGCGTGACCGACGCGCAGGTCGAGTCGATGCTGCCGCCCATCGCGCTCTCGCTGCCCGCCATGACGAGCGGCCAGCCCGACGTGACGATCCAGGGGTCGGCCCTCGACACGTACCTCTACGCCCAGGGCGGCGGGCAGTACTGCCTCGCGATCCAGGACGGCGGACCCCCCAACGAGGACCCTTCGACGTTCGGCGACGCGTTTCTCCAGGCGTTCACGACCATCGTCGACGTCACGGGCAAGCGGGTCGGCTTCGCGAAGACGAGCTGCCCGACGCCGCAGGTCCGCCGCGTCCGCCACCCCGCGAAGACCGGCCCGCACCGCGCGCCGCGCCCCGGTTTCAAGCGCTGAAGCTCAGACCGGCTCGGGCTCGGCCTCGTTCGCGATGTACGGCACGTAGCGGAAGTCGCGGATCGACGCGACGCGGCCGTCCTTCACGTCGAGCACGATGAAGTACGAGGGCCGCTCCGAGTCGCCGACGTGTGCGGCCAGCGCGAGCTGCCCATCGAGACGCACGGGGCGGAGCCGGACGTCCTCCTTCTCGTACCGGGCGAAGTACATGCCCACCGCCCTGCCCTGCCGCTGCGACTTCGAGACGAGGTCCAGCTTGCAGTCCTCGGCCACGAGCGCGCGCAGGCCGTCCCAGTCGCGGGCGTTGAAGAGGGACGCGTAGCGGTCCAGCGCCGCCTTCACCGGCTCGTCGCGGGGGGAGTCGTCCGCCGTGGCGTCCGTCTTCAAGCGCGCTCGCCCGCGCACCAGCGCCGCCTTCACCGCCATGACCGTCGTCTCCACCACCTCGGCGGTCTCTTCGAGCGAGCAGCCGAGCACGTCCTTCAGGATCACCGCGCTCCGCTGGATGACGGGGAGGGCCAGGAAGCCCGCCAGCGCCGCGCGCACCGCGAGGGGATCGGGCGCCTCGTCGTACCCCGCGACGGACTCGAGGTCGTCACGCACCTCGGTGAAGCGCCGGCCGTGGCTCTTGAGGTGGTCGAGCGCGGCGTTGTGCGCGATGCGGAACAGCCACGGCCGCAGCGCCGGCATCTCGGACTGCAGGCTGAGCGCGTAGAAGGCCCGCGCCAGCGCCTCCTGCACGATGTCCTCCCCCTCGATGACGGAGCCGGTGAGGCGCGCGCAGTAGCGGTGCAGCTCGGGGCGCACGGACGCCACGAGCGCGAGGAACTCCTCGCGCGCCTGGGCGAGCGCCGGCGCCGGGGCTTCGGCCATCTACTTGCCGCTCTCTTCCACGTCGGCCATCGCTGCCTCCACCCCTCCGAAGACGACCGGCGGGGCCGAAAGGATGCGGTCCATTCGCCCCGGGGAAGAAAAGCACGCCTCACGCGACGCGCGCGCATCTTTCGCGGCCCGCCGCTCGTCGTCAGGGAGACCCCATCCCAGAGGAGGAACCCGTGCCCTCGACCACGCCCCCCGCCGCCGCGCAGACGAAGAACACCTTCGACATGCAGTGCGAGGTGAAATGCAGCATCCAGGCGCCGCCGGAGCGCGTCTGGGCTCTCCTCACGAACGCCGCCGGCTTTCCTCGCTGGAACAGCACCGTGACCCGCATCGAGGGCCCCATCGAGGCGGGCCGAAAGCTCGTCATCGAGGTCCCGAGCGCGCCCGGCCGCGTCTTCAAGCCGACCGTCAGCGCCTTCGAGCCCGGGCGGCGCATGGTGTGGAGCGACGGCATGGCCCCGATGTTCAAGGGCGTGCGCACCTTCACCCTGGCCCCGGGGGCGGGCGGGGAGACCGAGTTTTCCATGGTGGAGCGCTTCTCGGGGATCATGTTGCCGCTCATCAAGGGCTCGCTCCCGGACTTCGGCCCCATCTTCGAGGCCTACGCGCGGGACCTGAAGCGAGCCGCGGAGGGAGCGGACCTCTAGCCGCGCACCTCCGCGAGGGCGGTCTCCGTCCGGGGGCGCTCGAACACCCACTGCAGCGAGGGGGGGACCCGCTCCGCCGCGGCGGCCGACGGCACGGGACGCGGCGTCGAGAGCGTGTTCCAGAGGAGGATGGTCTTCTTCGCGTAGCGGGGGTTCGACGCGAGGACGCGCAGCGCGGCCAGCGCCTTGCCGCTGTACGTGACCTCACCGCGCGCCCCGGTGAGACGAAGGACCATCTCCGCGCCCGTCACGGCCTCTGCGGTCGGGAACCCGTAGCCGCGTCCGAGCGCGGCGCCGTAGAGCGAGTACCTCGCGCGCCCGCGCTGCGGGCGCCACCGGCGGTCGTGCGCCGCGAGGAAGCGGTCCGTCGCGCGCATCACGAGACCCACGGTCAGACGATTGCACGCGAGCGCCGTCGTGATGCGCACCCCGACGACCTCGGTGTCCCATCCGAGGTGCGCGCACCCGAGCGCGAGCGCGGCGAGCGTCCCGGACGACCCGGTCGGCAGCACGATGACGTCGGGGCGAGGGGCGAGGCCCTCGTCGACCTGGCGCGCGAGCTCGAGCATCGCGTCGACGTACCCCAGATTGGCCAGCGGGTTCGCGGCGCCGGGCAAGATGAGGTAGTTGCCGGCGTCGCGCCGCATCGCGCGCCACGTGCGCCAGGCCGTCATCGCGTAGCCGCCGCCGTGGATCAGCTCGACGCCCGCGTCCGCGAACCCGAGCACCGCTTGCCGCGCGAACTCGGTGACGGGCTGGTCGAACAGCACCGCCCGCACCGCGAAGCCGAGCTCGCGCCCGAACAGCGCGGTCGCCATCACCTGCGTCGACGCGATGCCCCCCGCGGTCACGATGCGCCGCGCCCCCTTCGCCTTCGCGTCCGCCAGCACGAACTCGTACCGGCGCACCTTGTTGCCGCCGTAGAGCGGGGAGACGAGATCGTCCCGCTTCATGTAGACCCCGCCCCGGCCCAGCCAGTCGGCGATCGCGTCGCAGGGCTCGACCGCGGTGGGGACGTGCGCGAGCGGCGTGAAGGGGACCTGCTTCGCGAGGTCGGGGAGCGCGTCGAAGAGGAGAGGCGCGCGACGCGCCGGCGGGGCCATGGGAGAGTCTACCCACGGCCGGGGCAGGCGCCCCACGGGCTTCCTTGGTACGGTGACGCCATGGATTCCCTGGTGACGGTCGATGCCAGCGTGGCCGCGCTCGTCCCGGCGAAGCGCGCCAGCGCGTCGGTCGTCCACCTCAAGGGGCACTGGTTCATCGCGGCGACGTCGCGAGAGCTCCGCCGGAAGCCGCTCCCGACGACGCTCTTCGGCACCCCCATCGTCTTGTTCCGCGACGCCCGAGGAAAGGCGGGGGCGCTCCTCGACCGCTGCCCCCACCGCAACGTCCCCCTGTCGCTCGGGAGGGTCGCGGACGACGGAACGCTGGCCTGCGCCTATCACGGCTGGCGGTTCGACACCGAGGGGGCCTGCACGTTCATCCCGTCGCTCTCGGACGGCTCCGAGGCCAAGGCCCGCCGCGCGCACGCCCTGCCGACGCTCGAGCAGCAGGGCTTCATCTGGGTGTACTCCTCCCCGTCGCAGGATCCGGCGCAGCTCCCCGACTCGGAGCCTCATCGCTTCGCCTACATGGGAAAGCCCGGGTACTCGACCGTCTCCCAGGTGGTCACCGCGGACGGGACGATGTACTCCACGATCGAGAACGCCCTCGACGTCCCGCACACCGCCTTCCTCCACCGCGGCCTCTTTCGCTCCGACAGCCGCGGCATCACCATCACCGCCAAGGTCCACCGCACGAAGGACCGCGTCGCCGCCGAGTACGTCGGCGAGCCGCGCCCGCCCGGCCTCATCGGCCGCATCCTCTCCCCTTCGGGAGGCATCGTCACCCACTTCGACCGCTTCCTCCTCCCGTCGATCGCCCAGGTCGAGTACCGCATCGGCACCGAGAACCACCTCCTCGTCGACTCGGTGATGACGCCGGTCAGCGACTTCAAGACGCGCATCTACGCCGTCGTGAGCTTCCGCACCCGGCTGCCGCATTTTCTCATCCGCCCGTTCGTCAAGCCGCTCGCGCTCCGCGTCTTCCGGCAGGACGCGTTCATTCTCTCGAAGCAGACGGACACCATCCGCGCCTTCGGCGGGGAGCAGTTCGCCTCGACGGAGATCGACGTGCTCGGACGCCACATCTGGCGCCTCCTCCGGCAAGCCGAGCGCGGCGAAGATCACGGCGGCGAAGAGGTCGGCGAGGTGAAGCTGATCGTGTGAGCGCGGTCACCCCAGGGTGTCGTACGCTTCCTGCGTCGATGAAACGCGCGACCGCCATCCTCCTCGTCCTGTTCCCTCTGGCGTGCGGCTCGAGCTCCGGCGGCGGCGCCCCCTCGCCCGACTCGGGCGTATCCGATGCGTCGACCGAGGTGGGCCTTCCGGACGGCGGGACCGAGTCGGGCCCGGAGGGATACCCCGCGTCGCACCCGCCGATGCCGCAGGTGCAGGACCTCGGCGGCCCGGTGATGAAGTCGCCGAAGTTCGTCATCATCACGTTCGCCGGCGATTCGCTCGCCCCCTCGATCGACGACTTCGCGGCCAAGGTCGCCGCGTCCGCCACCTACTGGAGCGGCACCACCGCCGAATACGGCGTCGGCCCCGTGGCCTCGATCATCGACATCTCGGTCGACGAGACGCCGCCGTCGACCCTCATGGATAGCGACGTGCAGGCGTGGCTGACGACGCAGCTCTCCCCGCCCGACGGAGGCACCCCCGACGCCGGGGCCCCCTGGCCTCAGCCCGACGGCGAGACGGTCTACATGATCTACTACCCCGATGGGGTGACCATCTCCCAGGGCGGCGGCACGAGCTGCAACGAGTTCTACGGCTACCACAGCGACTACTCGCTCTCGTCGACGACGTACGTGACCTACAGCGTGGTCGCCCGCTGTCCACCGTTCCCCACGACGTCCGCCATCGACTCGATCGCGGCGATCGCCTCGCACGAGCTCGTCGAGGCGGTGACCGACCCGCTCGTCGAGGACCATCCGGCGTACGCCGAGCCCGACGTCGATCACGTGGCGTGGGCGTCCCTGGCGGGCGGGGAGCTCGGGGACATGTGCGCCGGCTTCGGTGACGTCTTCTACAAGCCCGCGGACGTCCCCTACCTCGTCCAGCGCACCTGGTCGAACAAGGCCGCGGCGGCCAGCCTGGATCCGTGCGAGCCCGACGGGGCCACGCCCAACTTCAACGCGGCCGCCGTGCTGAACGACGACGTGAAGATCGTCTTGAACGGCAGCGCGGTCACGACCAAGGGCGTCACCATCCCCGTCGGCGGGACGAAGACGGTGGAGCTCGACCTCTACAGCAGCGCCGAGACGAGCGGCCCCTTCACCGTGCAGGCCTACGATGCGGCGAGCTACGTCTCGATGGGCGGCTCGCCGGCGGAGCTCGATGTCTCGTTCGCGGGCAAGACCACCGCGACGGGCCAGAACGGGGACGTGCTCGAGCTGACGGTCAAGGTCCTGAAGGCCGACCCGAGCGGCGGCGAGATGTTCCTCCTCGTGAGCACCCTGGGCAGCGGCGCGAACGCGGTGCAGACGTACTGGGTCGGGCTCGTCGGCAACTAGGAGGAGGCGCTTCTCGTTCGCGTCGGGGGGCAGCACGAACGAC
>JBEKGQ010000072.1:0-15255 GCA_050012715.1 Polyangiaceae bacterium | reverse complement strand
ATGGCCAGCTGTGCTCAGGCAATGGTTGTCTGCGCCCTCGCCGCTAACCGATCGAGATGATCCAGCTTCTCGGCGACGAAAACTAGGGACGCCCCCTAGCCCGCCTTCAGCGGTTGCGTCATCGCCAAGTCCCAGGTGCGCTCCTTGAGCCAGAAACCGATGTCCCGGACGACCTGGGCGCGCTCCGGCTCGTGGACGAGATCGTGCGCGAGGCCGTCGTAGACGGACAGCAGCTTGTCCGCGCTCCCCGCCCGCGCGACGAGGCGGCGGCTTCCCTCGGGGTCGTTCACGCAGTCCGCCGAGCCGTGCATGACGAGGAGCGGTACGTCCAGCTGCGGCGCGAGCGCGTCGATGCGCTCCATGGCGTCGAGGAGCTCCTTCGCAGTGCGCGCCGGTGCGGGCGACTGGTGGACCAGCATGTCGCGCAGTGAATCCTCCACGGTGCTCCGGTCCCGGGACGTGCGCCGCACGTCGAGCTGCAGGATGCGGGCGCGGGGTGCCAGCGCCGCGAGCCACCGCGTGGCGAGCGCGTCGACCGGCGTCGCTGCGGGCTGGAGCGCGGCGCCGCTCAGGATGAGACCCGTGATCATCCGCCGCCGCTCGAGCGCCCAGAGAGTCGCGATGGAGCCGCCCATTCCGTGGCCGAGCACGAAGAGCGGGGCGGTCCCCTCGCGACCGCGGACGCACCGCACGAACGCGTCCAAATCCTCGACGTAGTCGTCGAACGAGTCGACCCAGGCGCGGGGTCCCTCACTGCGCGCATGGCCCCGGAGGTCGAACGCGTGTACGGCGAACCCTCGACCGACGAGCCGTTCGGCGAGCGCCCCGTAACGCGAGCTGTGATCCTTGAGGCCGTGCACGATGGCTACGACGCCACGCGGCGGACCACAGGGCCTCCACCACTGCGCGTAGAGGGTCGTCCGGCCGGCGCCGCACACGCTCGCCTCGCCGTGCTCCAGCGTGATCGACTCGATCTCGTCGTCGAGATCCCCGACGTCGGGCGTCACCAGCTCGATGTCGAGCGGCGGCGAGACCGTCACGGCGGTGAGCCCTGTCAAGGCCATGAGGCAATCACTGGACCGCGCGCCTCAGCGAGCGGCTCCGGTTCGCGGGTTCGACACGAGGAGATCCGGGAGAGAGATTGCCCGCGCGACAGGACGCGCGCTTCCGTGCATGCGTGCGGGGGGAGCGGTGCGGGCCAAGAGAGCGCGCTCCGCTCCAGCGTCGATTGCGGGGTCGCCGCTGGAGCTTCGCCCCGTCGCGCGGGCGGAGAGCTCTAGAGCAGGCGTCGTGCCGGGCCCACTCGCCCTCCCCCAGATAGGTCACGTGAATGAATCCGGCGACTTGCGAGGTCGACGCGTGGCCGCGTGTGGGGTTCGCGTTCCCCAGTGGTGGCGCCCCGGGATCCACCCGTCGAGAGCCCTCAGGCGAAGGTCTTCGCGTACGCCGACCAGACGCGGTCGTGCACCTCGTCGACCGTCCCGAAGGCATCGACGATGACGATGCGGTCGTCCGGCATGTGCCGGGGGAGCTCCTTGTAGAAGACGGCGAGAGCCCGCTGCACTTCGTTCTGCTCGTAGAGCTGAGCCGCCTCACCGCGCTGGGTCCGCCGCTCGGCGGCAACGTCGGGTAGGAGGTCGAGCACGATGGTGAGGTCCGGCCGGCGCGCGTACCGGTTGAGCGTGCGTATCCACTCGACCGCGTCGCGCGACTCGGCGCCGCTCGAGATGCTCTGGTAGGCCAAGCTCGAGGCGTCGTAGCGATCCGAGAGCATCACGCCGCCCTCGGCGAGGAACGGCGCGATCTCGCTCTCGACGTGGTCCATCCGGTCGGCGGCGAAGAGGAGCGCCATCGTCTCCCATCCGGGCGCCCGCCCCCCGGGCGCCACGATGCGACCGGTGAGGACCTGTCGGACGACGTTACCCACCGGCCCGTCGCTGGGCTCCCGGGTCGTCCGCACCGCGACCTTCGCCGCGCGGAGACGGCTGGCCAGCCGCGCGGTCTGCGTCGTCGTCCCGGCCCCGTCGATCCCCTCGAGCACCACGAAGCGTCCCTTGCGTGTCGTCATCGCGGCCATCCGTTACCGCAGAACCGTCCTCGCGGGAACCCGCATCAGGAAGGGAGCGGCGCCGGGTCCTCTCCCAGCACCACGTTGTCGATGAGGCGCGTCGTGCCGATGCGGCAAGCTACGGCGAGTACGGCGCGCGGCGCAGCCGTGCTCACGGACGCCAGCGTGTCCGCGTCGCGCACCGCCACGTAGTCGATCGACGTGGCGACCGCCTCGATGGCGGTCCGCGTGATGCGCTCGAGCGCGCGCGGATCGTGCTCGCCCGCCGCGAAGCTCCTCGCCGCCGCATCGATCCCGCGGACGATCGCCAGCGCACGCGTGCGCTCGTCGGCAGACAGGTAGGCGTTGCGCGAGCTCAAGGCCAGCCCGTCGGGCTCGCGGACGATGGGATGGCCGATGATCTCGACGGGGAAGAGCAGGTCACGCGCCATCCGCCGCACGACGAGCAGCTGCTGGTAGTCCTTGCGGCCGAAGACGGCCAAGCACGGGCCGGTGGCGATGAAAAGCTTGGCGACGACCGTCGCTACGCCATCGAAGTGGCCCGGACGGTGCTCGCCCTCCAGCGGCGCCGTGAGGCCTCCCACGCGAACGCGCGTGTCCTCCCCCGGGGGGTAGACCTCGTCGGGAGCCGGCGCGAACACGAGGTCGGCGCCCGCGGTGGCGAGCTTACGCACGTCCCCGTCGAGGTCGCGCGGGTAGCGCGTGAAGTCCTCGCCGGGTCCGAACTGCGTGGGGTTGACGAAGATCGACGTCACGACGAGCGCCGCCTTGGCGCGCGCCGCCCTCACGAGTGCGAGGTGTCCCGCGTGGAGCGCCCCCATCGTGGGGACGAGGCCGACGCGGGCGCCGCGGGCTCGAACCTGGTCGCACTCGGCGCGGAGCTCGCGCACGGTACGGACGATGCGAGGAGAGGACGGCGGTTCCATCGGAGGCGACGAAACTATCGCGGATCCGGGGTCGAGTTGATAGGCTATTCACCGCTCGCGAAGAGCCGCGCTCATGGCTGCCACTTCCCCATTGCGTCGTGCTGCTCCGGCGGCGCTCGTCACCGCCTTCGTACTCGTCGCATGCGGTGCGCGCGGGCCCCTCGACGTCACGGTCATCGAGGTCGTCGAAGGCCCGGAGGGCGGCGCCGACGTCGAAGTCGACGCCGCCGCCGACGCCACGGACGCGAGCGAGGCGGCGACCGACGCTGCCCCGGAAACGCAAGGGTTCGACGCCGGCCCCATCGTCAACTGCGGGACGTGCGTCTACCAGAGCTGCGGCACGCAGCTCATCTCTTGCCTGACGTCTACCTCGTGCCGGACGACCCTCCAGTGCGTCGTGACGATGTGCCTCTCCGGCGGCGTTCCGGACATCACGTGCGTCACGACCTGCGCCAACGGCGACGGAACGGCGCTCGGCGAGGTGGTCGGTGCGTTCGCATGCATCGTCCAGACGTGCGGCACGCAATGCACGAGCCTCCTGAGCGGGCTGACCGGCGGTGGCAGTGGCGGCGGTGGGGGTGGTGCCGGCGGTGGCGGCGGCGGAGGGGGTGGCGGCGGCGGTGACAGCGGGGGCTAGGCGTCGTCACTGCGGCTCGCTGGTCGCGGCTCTCCTCGGCGTGGGGGTCGCAACGTCCTCGGCGCAGGCCGGGCCGGCGGACGTCGAGGTACGAATGGCGCGCCAGCTCTTCGCCGACGCCGAGAAGGACGAAGACGCCGGGCAGTGGAACGATGCCTTGGTGAAGCTTCGGCGCGTCGCTCAGGTCAAGCTCACGGCTGGCATCCACTATCACATCGCCCTCTGCGAAGAGCACGTCGGGCACCTCGCCGCAGCCCTCGATGAGTACACCTCGGCCGAGGTGCAGGCACGCTCCGAGACCGCCACCGACGTGCTCCGCCTCGTCGGCAAGCGAATCGCGGACCTCGGTCCCCGCGTCCCCCGGTTGACCATAAGGCTCGTGCCGAGCGTCGCCGACGCGACGGTGACGCTCGACGGGGCAAGGCTCTCGCCCGCCGTCCTGGGGACGGCTCTCCCCGTCGACCCGGGCGAGCATCACATCGAAGCCGGCACCGCCGACCGTCCGGCGACGCTGCGCACCGTCACGCTGCGCGAGCGTGACGTGATGGTCGTCGACCTTCCACTGGCGGAGCCACCTCCGCCTCCGCCGGTCGTCCCACCGGCAGCAACGTCGCGACCCGACACGTCCGGTGGCTCCGCTTCCTCGCCGCTCGAAAGCACCGGCGATAGTGGATCGAGTCGACCATCGCGCGGCGGTGCGATCCTCGCCAGCGCGGGCGCCGTCGTCCTCGCCGGGGGAGGCATCGCTGCCTTCCTCGCCGCCGGGAGCGCGCACACGCGCGCCGTGAGCCAGTGCGCGGCGCTGGTCAGCACGTCGCCGGACGCGTGCGATTCGGAGAAGAACGGCGTTCGCTCATGGGACTTCACCGCCGCCGGAGCGTGGCTCGGCGCCGCGGCCGCCACCACGGTCGCCATCATCCTCTGGGCACGCCCCTCGACGTCGGCGACCAGCGCGCAGCTGCTCTTCGGCCCGGGGTCGATGATCCTTCGTGGTGGCTTCTGACATGCGCGTCCACCTCGTCGTGCTGCTGGCCATCGGCTCGGTCGCGTCGGGGGCGGGCGTGGTCGCCTGCTTCGACCTCTTCCACTCGACCGGAGACGTGCTCACCGCCTGCCAGCTCGACGCGCAAACCCCGGGATGCGGCCCGGAGGCGGGCGTCGATGCCGGCGTCGACGCGGGGACCGACTTCTGCGCATGGTCCGAGGGCGAGGCCATGCAAAACGCGAAGCGCGCCTGCGCGTGGCTGGGCGCGTGCGAAAGCCCGCTCGGGCGCAACGCCTTCGGCTCGTGCATGTTCGAGGCGCTGCTCGCCTACGACTGCACCGCGAACCCGAGCCATCCCGTGAAGGGCAAGACGCACGCCCTCTGGGACTGTCTCTGGAAGGCCGGTCAGACCGGGACGTGCGACGCGGTCAACGCGTGTGTGTTCCCGCAGGGCACGCAGAGTTGCCTTGGCTCCGGCTTCGTCACGTGCGCGACGCAGGGAGGCGAGGGGGGCATCAACGCCGACGTGCGCGTGGAGTGCACGACCGATGGCGGCGTCGCCCACGGCGAGAACTGCGCCCTGTGGGGGCAGACGTGCGGGGGCGATCCGAGCCGTGGCGTCTGCGGGGGAAGCTCGGGCGACAACGCCATCCAGTGCAGCATGAAGGGCTGCACGAACACCATGTTGCATGCGTGCAACGATGCTGGCTTGGACATCGGCGTCGACTGCGCGAACAGCGGCGCCCAGCAGTGCGTCGGCGAACCACCGGGTGATCCCCAGGCCGCGTGGGTGGCTTGTCTCCCCGAGGGCGACGGCGCAACGTGCACGCCAACGACCACGGTGCAGTGCGATGGCGGCATCGCGACGTCCTGCCCCACCGGCCACCCCGAGAGCATCAACTGCCAGCAGCTCCTCGGGAACGTGCGCGCGTGCACGCCAGGCACCTTCGCGCAGCCGTTCGACTGGACGGCTCCGTGCGTGGTCTCGACCGACGAAGAGGACGGAGGGGACGGAGGGGACGAAACCGACGACGCAGGGGGTGACGCCGGCGCGGATGGGTCGGCGTGCACCGCGGATTCCTGCGATGGGGGGACGCTGACCGCGTGCTATCGAGGCGCGGTATTCCCGCTCGAGTGCACGACGGTCGGGCTCGGGACATGCCAGATCGTGCACACCGACCTCAGCGCCGTCCCGAACGCAGCGTGCGCGCTTCCGTGATCGTTCGCCCGATGAGCACCCGCCGCGCCTGGATGTCCTGGAGCTCGGGGAAGGACAGCGCCTTTGCGCTTCGCGTCGCTCGACAGCGTCCAGACCTCGAGGTCACCGCGCTGCTGACGACCATCACCGATGCGTACGCGCGCGTCTCGATGCACGGCGTACGAGAAGAGCTCCTGCGCGCGCAGGCGCAGTCGGTGGGGCTCCCGCTGGTCGAGGTGCGCATCCCGAGCCCTTGCCCGAACGAAGTCTACGAGGCGCGCATGGCCGAGGCGCTCGTCCGCGCGGCGGCGGAGGGCGTCGATACGGTCGTCTTCGGGGACCTCTATCTCGCCGATATCCGCGCCTACCGCGAGGAGAAGCTCTCGGCGGTCGGCATGCGCGCCGAGTTCCCCTTGTGGAAACGCCCCACCGGCGAGCTCGCCCGCGCCATGATAGCGTCGGGTCTTCGCGCGGTCCTGACGTGTGTGGACCCGCGCCGCGTTCCGCGCGAGCTCGCGGGGCGCGAGTTCGACCAGCGCCTGGTCGACGAGCTGGAGCGCCTGCCGGGCGTGGACCCGTGCGGTGAGAACGGCGAGTTTCACACCTTCGCCCATGCCGGCGCGCCGCTGAGCTTGCCCGTGCCCGTAGAGGTCGGTGCGATCGTCGAGCGCGACGGCTTCGTCTTCGCCGACGTTCTCGCGCGAACCTGCGCTACGTAGGCAGTCATGCCGTCGATGAAGGCGTCGTGGTGGTACTCGGGTGGCTGCGTCGTGCTCTCTCTCGGGGTCTTGCTGGCCTGGGCGTGCGCGTCGCCGCCGCCCGACAACACGCCCGATCCCTGCGCCGTGCTGACGGCGGAGTGTCCCTATTGCACCGACCCCACGGCGAAGGAGACCTGCGAGAACGCGATCGGCACCGCCGACGACATACAGTGCACCGTCGCGCTCGACGACACGGACGTCATCGCGAGCTGCGTCGTGCCCGACGGTGGCAGCGATGCCCCGTTCGTGAGCACTACCGACGCGCCTCCCCTGCCGACGTGCGACGCGGCGCAGGTTCTCCCCGACGCTGGCTGCACCTGCACGCCTCCGTGCGTGACGACGTGCCCGAGCGGCAAGTGCGAGATCGACTGCCCGCCGGACGCCGCATGCCTGGGCTCGTGCAACGGGGGCGGATGCGTCTTCAAGTGCGCGGCGGGCGCGACGTGCACAGACTCTTGCGACGGCGGGGGCTGCTCCTTCCAATGCGAGGACAACTCCGTGTGCAGCGACACGTGCGCGACCGCCCCCGCGTGTGTCGGTCCTTGAGCGTCAGAAGCGCCACTCGCGTCGCAGCTGCGCCAGGAACTCGGGACGGAAGACGCCGTCGACGCGGATCGAGTAGCGGAAGTACGGATCCTTCTCGACGCCGTGGTAGCCGTGGTCGTTGAACCAGTAGGCGCGTGAGAGCACTTGCGTCTTCGTTCGCGTCTCCTCGTCCCACAAGAAGAGGCGCTTGTTCTTGCGCGGACAGAGCGTGATGAAGTGCTCCGCCACGGGGTCGTCGGGGTCGCCGTCCTGATGCACGGTCCCGTGGTGGTCGGCCTCCAGGCCGAGGATGTTGCAGCGACCGACGCTCTCGAAAGGCAACGTCTGGACGAAGGCGATGAGCCGCGGAAAGAACCGGCGGGCCTCGGCCGTGAACTGCTTGCCTCGCCCGTTCGACTTGTCCTCCCAGTTCAGGGTGGGAATCAGCTCGTAGAAGACCTGCCAGGGGAAATAGACCCCGTGGCGGAACTTCAGGTAGAGCATCTGACGGCGGCTGAGGGGCCACTCGCGCTCCTCGCCGAACTCGTATTCGGCGCGCCGGTCGGGATCGAGCTCGTCGGGCGTGTCCGAGAGCGCGGCGAACCGGACGAACTCCTCGCGCGAGAACCTGGCGATGACCTGCCCATAGTCGGCGTACGGCTCATCGGCCAGCGAGGGCGGGACGATGCCCATCGTCTTGTGACTGCCGCCGGTGTAGTCGAGCGTCACCTGGGTCAACGCGATGGTGATCTCGTCGTCGAGCGCCTCTAGGGCGGCAAGGTCGACGTAGCGTTCGAGATCGATGAACGGATGACCGCCGATTCCCGATACGGGCATGCCGTCGTAGCAAAGCACGCGGTGTACCATGGTGGTCGCCCGGCTGGATCGACCTTTGCTCCGCCCATCGGCACTCCGATGCGACCGACCGCCAACGATCCCGTGCCCACCGACCCGCGCAACGAGGCGCGAGGCTTCTGCGGCATCTGGGGCCTGCCGTACGTCGATCTCGCGCCGCTGTTCGACACCTCCCGCCTGCCCCAGATCGACGAGGAGGTCTGCCTCGGCCTGAGCCGCGTGGCGACGTCATACACCGGCGGCAGCCTGAAATGGATGGGCGTGGTCGCGCCGCACGTTCAGACCGACGGCTACGTCGACTACATGCACGTCATCGAGAAGTTTTCCCGCGAGGAGTTCGCGGCGTTCGTCTCCCTCGCCGATACCCCAAGCAACTTCGATCTCGATCGGCACCGCGAGTACTCGTTCGGGGACGAGACGGACCACCCGCTCAACAAGCGGCAGATGCTCTATCTGAAGTACCGCTACGGCGTGTATTTCCCCTGGAAGGTCGCCTACCACTTGCTCGACAACGTCTGGTGGGAGGACAAGAACCTCGGCGCCGGCAAAGCGTTCCATCGCGAAGCGTGCGAGGTCTTTCCGGAGACCATCGACTACATCCGCAGCGTCCTGCCGTTCCGGGAGATCGGTCGCGTCGTCCTCTTCGGCCTCGAGGCCAACGACCACGCCCCCCTGCACCGGGACACGGTGCCCGGGTCGCGGGACGAAGTGGAGCACTGCATCACCCTCTGCCCGCGCCGGAACAAGCGCTTTTACCTGGCCGACCCAGGGATCACGAAGCGCCTCCACGTCGCCACACCGCTCTACTGGTTCAACGACATGGACTGGCACGGCGTCGAGCCCGACCCGTTCTTCCGATACTCGATCCGGGTCGACGGGGTCTTCGATCCCTCCTTCGTCCGCGACCTCCGCCGCTACGTGGCGCGGAGGACGCGCTAGAACCAAGCCTCCCAGGAGCCCCCATCGAGGCACGCGTGCATCGTCGCCGAGATCCGGTCGGCGTTCCCGCGGAAGGGCAGGATCTGATGGAGCCGGTAGCTGTCGATCACGACGAGCTCCCCGAGCTCGTAGGCGATCTGCGTCACGTCGACACGAGGGTCGGGCTTCCTCGGCAAGTCGTCCCCCTCGTAGGTCGCGTTCCACACGCGGAGGCCGCCGCCGACTTGCGCCGGCTGCAGCATGAGGACGAACGTCATCGCCGGCACGCGACGCTCGAGCTGCGGAGGACGCAGCCCCTCGGTGTCGAAATGGACCTCGCCGCCGCGACGGGCGACTTCACCGCCCGCGGGGAAGATGTGCACGCCGGGACCGCACCAGCCCACTCGGGGAAAGACGGGCGCGTCGAGCAGCGCCGACGCCGCGGCCAGGAGGTGTTCCTGGAGGCCGGGGGCGACCCCGCGGACGTGCGTATCCGACGCTGCGGCGCCCGCGAAGTACTCGTCCTCCCGGTCCTCCTCCAGATGGGTGTAGTACGCGCGGCCCAGTGTGAACTGTTTTCCGTCGAAGTTGCGGACCCAGGTCGGGCGCGCCCCGAGGACCTGCGCGACTCGGACCGCGCACATCTCCGGCGTCAGGACGCCGCGGCAGCGAATCGCGAGGTGCTCGTCGAGCATTCGCCTCACTGGCGGCGGTCGGTCGAGCGCGTCGCGGCCGAGGACCTGCGGAGCCAGCATGGGCGGCGGCGGAGCAAATGCCCTGCCACCGCGGATTTTCGCGTCGTCCTGCCCGCCGAACGAGGGGGCGAGGGCCATTTGCCCCGCAGCGGCGGCCACCTCGCGGCGGCCCGTCCCCGCACTACGAGGTGGGGCTCCGGGCATTCGCCCTCGCTTTGGCGGCTGGTCTCGCTCGTTCGGCGACCATCGCGCCGCGTCACGAGCCCTGGACAGAATGTTGCTCTGGACCGCGGCATGCCCATCGAGGTGCGGCTCGCCGGCTCCCGCGACCCCCTGTCGGACCCCGCCCTCGCCTGCCAGCTCGCCCAGCGCTACCTCATCTTCGACTCTCACCTCGCCGGCGTCCGCCGCGTCGAAGTGCACCCCCTGGTCCTGCCACGGGACATGCACGAAGCAGCGGCGCGCGCCGCCGAGAGCGTCGTGGCCACCGTGGGACGAGTGACCGCGAGAGCACACATCGACCCGGCCGAGCGGGCCCGGTACGGCCTCAGTCAGGACTCGATGGACCTCGCCGCGGCGTCGCACGAATCCGGTGACGACGCCTCGCTCATGCGCGTCGACCTCCTGCTCTCCGAGGATGGGGCGTGGCGCGCGTGCGAGATCAACGCCGACTGCCCCGGAGGCCACAACGAGTCCATCGGGCTACCCCGCCTCGCCCGCGAGGCGGGCTTCCACGACGGCGACGACCCCACCCACATGCTCGAGAGCCTCGCCGACCGGCTGACCGCCCTCGCGCAGCTTCCGGGCGAGCCACCGGGCGTCGTCGCGCTCGTCTACGCCACGGCCTACGCCGAGGACCTCCAGGTGTGCGCTATCGTGCAGCGAATGCTCCAGCGACGGGGGATGCGCGCCATCCTCGTGTCGCCGATGGCGCCGCGATTCGACACCGGCGAGCTGCGCGTCGGCGCCGAGGTCGTGCGCGTGCTCTACCGGTACTTCCCCACCGAGTACATGGACGGGAATCCCAACGTCGAGGGCATCTGCCGCGCGGTCCGGGGCGGACGCGTGCGGACGCTCTCGAGCTTCGCGCACATGTACACCCAGTCGAAGTACTCCTTCGCGCGCGCCTGGGCCCACGAGCCGACGCTCGACGCCGGCGATCGCGCCGTCCTCCGGCAGCACGTCCCGCCGTCGTTCGACGTCGCGGCGATCGCACGCGAGCGCCTCGTCGCCGAAAGGAGCGACTGGGTCCTCAAGCGTGCGTATGGCCGGGTCGGCGACGAGGTCTTCGTCGGCTCGCTGCTCGACGACGACGACTGGCTCTCCACCGTCGACGCGGTCACGGGTATGCGCGCGAGCGGCGACTCGTGGATCGCGCAGCGCTTCATCCCCCAGCACCCCGTACCCACGCCCTGGGGCGACCGTTTCGTCACCCTCGGCGCCTACGTCCTCGACGGGCGCTTCGTCGGTTACTTCACGCGCATCACGCCGGAGAGCCACGTGTCCCACGGGGCGCTGTGCGTTCCGGTCTTCACCGAGGCCGCCTGATGACCACCCGCAGCAGAGTCACCGCCCTCACCATCCCGACTGCGTTGCTCGCCTCCGCCGCGTCGGCATGCGGGCCGTCCGAGGACTGGGGAGTACCGCCGATGGCCCCGCAGGCAGAGCCGCTGCTGGCGCAGGCGGCTCCTCCGCCCGGCGACACCCCGTCGACGGCGGTCTACGACTGGAGCCAGGTGCCGCCGGCCCAGACGCTCACCGTGCCCTCGGTCGGCGAGGCGGGCGCACGGTGGACGCTCCCGCCGGCCAATCCGTGGGCGCCGTACCAGAAGACGACGTTGCTGATGACGCTCGACGCGGACGAGCGCCCCGGAACGCTCCCGGACGTGTCGCAGCTCGAGGTCGTCACGAGCGCGCAGCGTGCGGCCAGCGCGGTCGCCGCGGCGGGTCTGCCGGAGGGCACGATGTGGCTCGTCGACCTTCGCGGTCCCGCTTCCGTCGCGTTCGGCGCTACCCTCAGCCGTGAGAGCCGCGCGCCGGTGAGCCCTGTGATGACGTTCAACAACTGGCCGGCCGACAACGAGAGCATCCCCGCGGAGGAGACCCTCGCGGCGCTCTGCACGATGCAGCCGCGGCCCCCGGTCGGGCGCGGCCCCAGCATCCCGGTCTTCATGCTCGACGCGTGGCGCCTCGCGTATCGATTCGACCACCCCGACGACGAGACGACCGACAACCGGTACATGCTCACGGCCTCGGATCTGCCGGACGGAGCCACGCTCCGCGCGCGCGGCATCGACCGCGTACTCTACGTCGTCGAGACCCTCGATGGCGCGCAGATGGAGGAGGACGATCTGCACCAGACGTTCCTCGACTACCAGGCGATGGGCATCACGACGTCGATCGTCGACCTCGTCCAGCTGAACGGCCTCGCCGCCCAGCGACCCCAGACGCCCTACTACGGCCAGGCGCTCTACGTCGACTCGGGTCGCGTCACCGTCATCGGCGACCCGTCCTTCTACCATCGCGCGCGCGGCGGCTTCGGCGGGACGCACGTCGTCTACGGCGGAGGACACCCGTTCTTCGCCGCCTATGGCTTCACCCTGGGCACGCATGGCGGAGGCTAGTCCTCCCTTCTCGCCGGAGGACGTCGAGGGGACGCTGCAGCCGCTCGGGGAAGCGACGACGCTCCCCGCGCGGGCCTACACGGATGGCGACGTCTTCGCCTTCGAGCGCGACCACTGGTTCGGGACCGACTGGCTGTGCGTTGGTCGCGAAACGGACGTGGCGAGCCCCGGAGCGTGGTTCGTGGCCCCGGTCTCACCCGCCGGCGTGATCGTGATGGCCGGGGACGACGGCAACCCGCGCGCCTTTCACAACGTGTGCAGACACCGCGGGGCGACACTCCTCGACGGCTGCGGCGAGCGGGCCTCGCGCATCCGCTGCCCATACCACGGCTGGTCGTACGACCTGCGGGGCCGGCTCACCCTCGCGCCAGGCATGGACGAGGTGGCCGGCTTCGACCCGGGGGATCGGGGCCTCGCGCCGGTCCGCCTCGAGACCTTCGGCGGCTTCCTCTTCGTGTCGCTCGCTGCCTCGGGCCCGAGCCTGCTCTCGTGGCTCGACGACCTCCCGGCGCAGTTCGAGGGCATCCCCCTGGCGGGGCTGGTCCTCGGTCGCCGGACGCGAACGACGGTCCGCGCGAACTGGAAGCTCCTGATGGAGAACTTCGCCGAATCGTATCACTTCGGCCCCGTCCACCCGCAGCTCCAGCGCCAGACGCCCTCGACGCGCGCCGAGAGCCTTCTCTCCCGCGGGCCCTGGCAAGGGGGCTGGATGCCGCTGCTTCCCGGCGCCGAGACCGTCTCGAAGGACGGGCGGCGCCACGGCCGACCCCTCTTGCGAAAGTCAGGCGCCGAGGCGCGGGGGGCCCTCGACTACCTGCTCTTTCCGAACCTCTTTCTCAGCCTGCAGCCCGACTACCTGCTCGCCTACCAGCTCGCGCCGGTCTCCCACGAGGAGACGTCGGTGACCTTCGACGTCTTCTTCGATCCGGGCGCGCCGAGAGAGAAGAACGGGGGCGGCGAGATCGCGGCGGCCGACGTCTACGACTTCTGGCAGCTGACGAACGCGCAGGACTTCTCCATCTGCGAGCGGCAGCAGATCGGGCTCTCCTCGCCCGCTTTCATCCCCGGGCCCTACGCGCCGGCCGAGGAGGGGATGCACGAGTTCGACAAGATCGTGGCCGAGAGGTACTCGGAAGCCTAATCTGGCCGGTAATGGCCGAAGAGCGACGAAGCTCCCATCGCATCCGGATTTCCGGGGTGCGGGTCACCTACGAGAGTGCCACCGGGGAGAGCGTCGAGACCGACGCGCTCGACCTCGGCGGGGGCGGCGTCTTCGTGCGAACCGCGATGCCCCTGCCGGTGGGCAAGCGCATCGCGCTGGAGATCCAGGTGATTGGCGAGACCGGGCCGTGGTCCGCCATCGGACGCGTCATCTGGACGCGCGAGAAGGGCGGGGGCGACAAGGCGCCCCCGGGAATGGGGGTGAAGCTCATCGATGCGGACGACGCCGTGATGGCGGCCATCGAGCGTCTCGTGGAGACCCGGGAGCACACCGAGCCCGGCGTGGGGAAAGGCTCGAACCCGCCGCCCGCCGTGGCTCCGGTCATCGCCATCGCACCCGAGAGAGAGCGGACGTTGATGGGCGTCGGCTCCGCGCCCGAGGAGAGCCCGCCCGCGCCGCCCCCGCCGCGCGAGGCGAGCGTCGCCATCGACCTCGTCGCGCGCGGTCCGGCCCCGGTGTCCGCGCCGATACCGCCCGCCGCGAGGCCGCCGATCGCGAAACCCCCGCTCGCGGCCGCCGACAAGGGTGGCGGCTCCGGGCGCCTCGTCGTCATCTTGCTGCTGCTCGTCGTCGCGGGCGTAGCGGCCTACGTGCTCCTCGACGGGTTCCTGCGCCCTCCGTCCATGCGGTAGCCCTCAGGGCATCGCGGGAGGCTGCATCAGCGCCGGTGCGACCCCGGGCCCCGCGAGCGCCTCGAGGAAGGCCACGAGGTCGCTTTGCTGAAGCGCCGTCAGGCCGAGCGGCGCGAGCTCGTTCGTCCCCGGGTAGCCCGTGTCGTTTCCGCCCGCGTTGAAGAACGCGACCACGTCGGCGAGCGTCTGGAGCTGGCCGGTGTGCATGAAGGTCGGACGCAGGCTCACGCAGCGCATCATCGGCGTCCGGAAGGCGCCGTTCATCGCTGGCGTCACGGCGCTCGGGAGGCGTCCGTCGTTGCCGTCGCTGAAGGGGCTCTCCGAGTTGATCGGGTTGGTGATGGCGAACGCGATGCCGGTCTCCGCGCCCTGGTCGTTCGAGTCCACGAAGGCCTGCTGGACGATCGTCGGCTCGAGGCCCACGTCGTGGAACCTCTGGTCCGACATGAACGGGCCCGCGTGGCAGGACGTGCACTTCCCGTCACCGACGAACACCGCCGCTCCGCGCTGAGCCGCACGCGAGGGCGGTGTCCCGCCGTGCATCCACGTGTCGAACGGGGTCGTCCCGCACGTGAGCAGCCGCTCGAACGCCCCGATGGCCTTCCCCGCGTTCACCACCACCCGTGTCACGGCGGTCTGGTTCGCGGGGGTCATGCTGTCGTACTCGGCGTGATCGCCCGGCATGCCGTGGAACGTCCCGTCGCACACCGGCGCGGGCGAGCTGGGGTTCATCGGCTGGCAGCCGGTCAGCTCGGCGCTGAGGGCCGGGAACTGCGTCGTGTCGTCGAGCGGCGGCATCGGACCGAACACGGCCTCGTACGCCGCCTCGTATTTCGCGTAGATCTGCTCCGCCGCGTAGAGGCGGGAGCTGTTCATCTCGACGACGGTCTCCAGCGGCCCGAAAATCTGGTCGTAGAGGGTGTCGCGTTTGCCGTCCCACATCACGAGCGTCGCCTGACCAACGTCGAGGAGCGAGGGCGCCCGGCGCCTTCCCCAGCCCGCTCCGAGCGAGATCTGGAGCTGTCCCGAGCGCGTGTCCGAGAAGCCGCTCATGGGGATGTGGCACCCCGCGCACGCCACGCGCCCAGTCTGTCCGGCGGTGCCGAGCGTGCCAGGGCTACCGTCGTTGTCCGTATCGAGCAGCGGGCCGGAGAACGACGGATCGTAGAAGAGCGTCTGGCCGAGCGTGGCCGCGGCCGGGTTGTCCGC
>JBEKGQ010000071.1:0-15274 GCA_050012715.1 Polyangiaceae bacterium | reverse complement strand
AAGGGGGCGTTGCACGATGGCACCCGTGAGCGGAGGTCCATGGGGATGCCGAGGACACCGCCCGCGCGGAGCGTTCGGAGGATGCGCGCCGCCGCGCCGGGGCTCGCGCGCCAGACGACCCGGACGCCGTGGCCGCCGCGGAGTCTCTCGTAGAGGCCGGAGAAGCGAGGATCGTAGCTCTCGCGCACGAGCGCGACGAGCGGCACGCCCGCCGCGACGAGGGAAGCGGCGACGCGCTCCCAGGGCCCCAGGTGCGCTGACGCGAAGACGACGCCGTGACCCTCGGCGCGCGCATCCGCGAGGACCGAGCGGGCTTGCTCGGACACGTCGAGGGGCGGCGGGGCCGCCTTCGCGTGCAGCATCGCCACGGTCTCGCCGAGGAGCTCGCCCAGCGCGAGAAAGCAGCGCCGCACCAGGGCGTGCTGGGCGGGATTATCGAGCGCCGGGTACACCCGGGCGACGTTCGCCCGCGCGGTTCGCCGGGCCGTCGGGACGAGCCTATGGGCCGCGCGCCCGAGCGCACGTCCGAGCGCGCGAAGGGCGCCGAGGGGGAGCGGGCGGGTGGCCAGGAGGGCGAGAGAGGCCAGAAGCCAGAGCACGTCGTTCTTGGTGCGCTGAAGCGCGGTCCATTCGCCGCCCTGACGCAGGTCGCGCCGGTCCCGGTGGTCGAGGGGAGGGGTCACGTCAGCCACGTCAGCCGCATGCACCGCACGCGGCGCGCACGCGCCCGCGGGCCGTCGTGAGCCGCAGCCGCGCATCCTCGCAGCGGCGCTGATCGTCGGCCTCCTCGGCGAGGGAGCAGAGGTGGGAGGTGGCGCGCTCCATCGAGGCCAGAGCGCGGCACGCCGATTCGCAGTCGCTCGGGGCGGATGCCAGGTCGTGCTCGGCACGATCGAGCTCGGCGCGGGCCGCGATCCTCGAGCGCGCCCGATCTGCAGGCTGATCGGCCCCGGGCGGGGGAGGGGGCGGCGGAGGTGGCGGCGCCGGAGGTGGCGTGGCCGGTGGCGCGAGGTCGGGCTGAGTCGGCGAGGCGTGAACGGCTCCGGTGGGGGCGCCGGCCGGTGGGGCTTCGTCGCGGTACTCGGGCGTGGCCGGCGATGTCGGGGCCGGGGCCTGGGACTGCGCCGCTCCACCACAGCGAGAGAGGAGGACGACGAAGCCCGCCGCGAGAGGGAGGAGCGCGGCGCGACGCGAGTGGTCCGGGGTGCTCCTCATCGCTCTCCGTCCTTCCCGCCGTCCGCGAGGGCGTGCTCGATCACCTGCTCCTGGACCTTCACCGCCTCTTCGAGCAGATCGACGGCCTTTGCCCTGGCCCGCACGGCTTCCTCGTTCTTGCCCGCGTCGGCGAGCGCGCCGGCGCGCGCCTCCTCGAGCAAGCCCTCGACCTCGAGCAGGTGGCCCCGAAAGTACGTCGGCCCTTTCACGCGCTCGAGGCCGGCCTGAACCTCCCGGTCGGCGCCGTCGACGTCGCCCTGCGCGAGACGAAGCTCGGCGAGCCGAGCTCGCGCGTCCGCCACGACCTCGTCCACCTCCACCGCCCGAGGCGCGGGGAGGGCCACCAGACGCTCCAGCGAGGCGACGGCGCCGCGGGTGTCACCGGTGCCCTGGCGGACGTCCGCTTCGTGGTGGAGCGCTCGCGCGGCGGAGAGGAAGGCCATGACCGCCTCGCCGATGGGAGGTCCGGCCGGCTCGGCGCTCGGGCACCCCGCGGTCGTTCCCTCGCCCCGGCAACCGGCCGCGAAGGCTGCGCCCCCGAGGGCGACCGCGAGCACGAGGTAACCCAGCTTCGATCGTCGGGCGAGCTCGCGGGGTTTGTTCATCGCACGCCCCACCTGGCGAACTCGTTGTCGCGCAGGTCGGCCGCGCGCGCCATCGCAATCCGATCGATCCGGGCCGACTCGCCCCCGCTGGTCGCGAACCGCTCGGGGAAGAGCGGCTGGGTCGACCGGCTGAAGGCCACCGCGGCCGCGCGGGTCTCCGGCGGTTGCCGGTCGCTACGCACGTAGAGCAACACCGCGGCGGCGAGCGCGAGCACGGCGCTCGCCCCGAAGGAGACCCGGATGACCCGGCCGCGCCGGCGCCGCGCATCGTGGCGCACGAGCGCCGCGTCGACGAGCGTCCGGTGCTGCTCGGCCGAGAGGTCGCGAGGTGACCATGCCGAGGACAGGGCGCGCGCCAGCTCCGCGCCCTCGTTCGCGCGGCTCGGGTCGTCGAGGGCATCGCGCAGCTTCGCGGACTCGGCGAGCTCCTCCTCGGTCGCCGGCGCGTCGATGGCCGCGTCGCGGGGGGCTTCGGGACGATCGCGCGGATCAGACATCGGGTGCCTCGCTGGAGAGTACCTTGCGCAGCGCCTGCATCGCGCGGTGGAGGACGACGTCGAACGTCGCCGGGGACACCTCCAGCTCCTGCGCCACGTCCTCACGAGTCCTCTCCTCGAGGACGCGCAGCCGGATGGCGCGCGCGTAGCGGGGGTGAATGCGCGAGAGCGCCTCCTCGACCTTGGCGCGAGCGGCCTGGCGATCGCGGTGCTCGCTCAGCTTCTCGTCGACCGGCGTCACGGTCTGCGTCGCGTCCACCTCGCGCGCGACGTCGTCGGCGTCCCAGAGGACGAGGCGCTTTCGCGCGCGGAGCTGGTCGAGCGCGACGCGCAGGGCCACCGTTCGCAGCCAGGGCCAGAAGCCCACGTTCTGCCAGGTGAAGCGGTCGAAGCGCGTGACGACCCGCTCGTAGACCTCCGACAGCGCGTCGCGAGCGGCCGCCTCCGAGCCGAGCCTCGGCAGCAGCACGCTCCGGTAGAGCGCGGGCCCGTGCGCCGCGAGCAGCTCGCCGATGGCGTCCCGGTCCCCCGCGTGGGCTCGCTCGACCAGGCGCCGCTCGCGCTCGAGCTGCTCGTCGCTGTCGGACGGCCGCGCCACGGGGCGCAGCATAGTCGGTAGGACGAACGCGAGGCTCACGAACGAAGAACGTGCGGCCGGCCGCACCCCTTACATGCCGGCCGGTCGGCGGGCTAGTTGCACACGCTGTAGCCGGCCAGCACCTCGCTGGCCTGGCACGTCGTGCCAGCGGGGCAATCGTCACCGTTGGGGTCGCAGAACGTGATCTCGGTCGCGCCGGTCGTCGGGTCGGTCCCCGTGCACGTCGCCTCGCAGGACACCTTCGAATAGTAGCCGTCATTGTCGTTGTAGCCGCAGCACACCTCCCCGGGACAGTCGGCCGCAACGGCACAGGAGATGGGCGTCCCCGGCGCGCTGGTGGTTCCGCAGGCCTTCGTGGCGTCCTGGCACTTGAACGTGGGCGTATTGCCCTCGCCCGTGTTGGTGGCGCAGCAGACGTCGCCGGTCTTGCAGGTGGTCGGCGGGCAGAGGAGACCCGTGGGCCCCGCCTCGGGAATCGGGCTCGCTTCCGGCAGCGGAGAGCCGGTATCGATGGGCCCGACGCTCGAGTCGAGCCCGATGCTCGAATCGAGCGGGGCCCCCGAGTCGGGGCTGCCGACGTGGGTGGACGTGTCGTGCCCCGCGTCGAGTCCGCCGGAGCCGGAGCTGCTGGTGCTCTCTCCGCCGCCGAGGAGGTCGTGCGGGTCGGTCGCCCCGCCGCACGCAGGAGCGAGCGCCATCGCGAGAATGATCGAGAAGGACGCTACGGAGAAGAGACGGCGGCGCATGGGTGCTCCTCGGGGCGCTCGGAGTAGAGCCCACGCGCGCGCGGTTGCAAGGCGAATCGGGGTCGCCAGTGCGTCTCCATAGCGGCGAATTTCACGCGCGCTGGAAGAAGCGCCGCACTAACGTGCTGGGGCGATGCACAGAGCCGTATGCGCGGGGCTTCTCGGGGTTGCGTGGTGCCTGGTGTCCGGAGCCGGCGAGGCCGACGACGTGGCCATCCCGTTCACGAAGACGACGCTCCCCAACGGGATGGTCGTGATCTTCAGCGAGGACCACACGGTCCCGCAGGTCGACGTGAACGTCGAGTACGCGGTCGGGTCGCGCGTCGAGCGCCCCGGCCGCACCGGGTTCGCGCACCTCTTCGAGCACCTGATGTTCATGGGAACCCATCGCGTGCCCACGCACATGTTCGATGGGTGGATGGAGCAAGCGGGCGGCAAGAACAACGCGTCGACCCGCGACGACGTCACGGACTACTTCGACATCGCTCCGCCCACCGCGCTGCCCCTGCTCCTCTGGCTCGAGGCCGACCGCCTGCGCGATCTCGGCGCGGACATGGACCAGGCCAAGCTCGATCTCCAGCGAGACGTCGTCCTCAACGAGCGGAGGCAGCGGATCGAGAACCAGCCTTACGGCGGCGAGGATCTCGTGCTCCCGACGCTCTTGTGGCCGGAGGGCCATCCCTACCACCATCCGGTCATCGGCTCGCCGGCCGACCTCCACGCGGCGACGGTCGCCGACGTGAAGCAGTTCTTCGAGACCTGGTACGACCCCGCGAACGCTTCGCTCGTCATCGCGGGCGACTTCGACCCGGCGAAGGCGCGCGAGCTCGTGGATCGGTGGATGGGCCCCATCCCCAGCCGGGGCAAGCCGACCGATCCTTCCGCCGCGGCGGCGGCGGTCGAGTGGAAGACGACGCTGTCCGGTGTCGTCCGGCGAACGCTGACCGACGACGTGGAGATGGCCAAGGTGACCCTCGCGTGGCAGTCGCCGCGCCACCTCGCGCCCGGGGATGCGGAGCTCGATCTGCTCGCCAGCGTCCTCACGTCGGGGAAGGCGAGTCGCCTCTACCGGTCCCTCGTCTACGAGCAGAAGATCGCGCAGAACGTCGAGGCCGTCGAGGAGTCGGAGGCGCTGGCGTCGTCCTTCTTCGTGACGGCGATGGTCCGCCCGGGCGTCGACCCCGCGAAGGTCGAGAAGGCGCTGCTCGACGGCGTGGCGACTCTCCGGGCGCAGCCCGTCACCGCCGAGGAGCTCGAGCGCGCCAGAAATGGCTACGAGATGGGCTTCGTCGACCGCCTCCAAGGCATCCCCGCGCGGGCGTCGCTCCTCAACGCGTACCAGATGGAGGTCGGCGATCCGGGCTACGTGCAGCGGGACCTCGATCGCTACCGCAAGGCGACGCCGCAGGACCTGCTCGTCTACGCGAAGAAGGTCCTCGTGCCCGATGCCATGGTGATCCTGACGACCGTCCCCAAGAACGGGGGGCCGCGATGATGCCTCGCACCGCATCGGCTCTCGCGGCCTGCACCGCGATCTTGGCCGTCCACTGCGCCGGTCAAGCTCCGCCGCCCCGACCGCCGCCGCCGGTCGCGCCCGCGGCCTCCGCTCCGCCCGCGCCCCCTCCGGACCCGCTCGGGCCTCGACCCGAAGCGGGACTGCCCTCCGCGTTCCTGCCCCCGGCTCCGGTCGTATTCTCGGCGACGAACGGCATCACGGTCTGGCTGCTCGAGCGGCACGACGCGCCCGTGGTCTCCTGCGACATCACCGTGCCCGTGGGCGCCGCGAGCGACCCGCCCGGCAAGGGAGGCGTCGCCTACACCACCGCGGCCATGCTGGACGAGGGAGCCGGCAAGCGCGGCGCGATCGATCTCGCGCGTGCCATCGACGGCCTCGGCGCGTCGCTGGGGTCGGAGACGAACGCCGACGCCAGCACCGTCTCGCTGACCGTGCTCTCTCGGCACTTGCACGAAGCCTTCCCCATCTTCGCCGACGTCGTCGCGCGCCCGCGGTTCGAGGCCGCCGAGTTCAAGCGGGTGAAGGAGCTGTGGGCGAGCGAGCTGCTCCAGCGCTCGAAGGACCCCGACGCGACGGCGCGGGTCGTCTACCGCGTCGTCCTCTTCGGTCCCGACCACCCGTACGGGCACCCGTGGGACGGCACCCGGGCGAGCGCGCGCGCCGTCGGGCTCGACGACGTCCGCCGGTTCTATCGCGCCGCGTGGCGGCCCGATCGCGCGACCCTCGTATGCGCGGGCGACGTCGCGCGTCCCGCCCTCAGCGCGATGCTCGACGAGGTGTTCGGCTCGTGGAAGGCCCCGCCGACGCCGGCGCCGCCGCCCCTCGCCCCGCCGGCGCCGAAGGGACCCTGGCCGCGGGTCGTGCTGGTCGACCGCCCGGACGCCCCGCAGTCGGTCATCGCCGTCCTCCGGCCCGGCATCGCGGCGTCGAGCCCGGAGCTGCCGCTCCTCGGGCGCGTGAACGACGCCATCGGCGGGAGCTTCACCTCGCGGCTGAACCAGGATCTCCGCGAGCAGCGGGGCCTGACGTACGGCGCGGCCTCGCGCTTCTCGGTGTCCCGGGGACCGGGGCAGGTGGTCGCGTGGGCCAGCGTCGACACGCCGAAGACCGGCGAGGCGCTCGCCGCGATGCTGGGCGATCTGCACCAGTTCTCGAGCGGTGGTCTCAGCGACGACGAGATCGCGCGGACGCGCTCGCAGGCGCGGTCGTCCCTCGTGGGCATCTACGAGTCGGTCGAAGGCATCTCGGGTCGCCTGGCCAACGACGCGTCGCTCGGCCGCGGCGCGGACTACGAGGCGCGCGCCAGCCAGGCGAGCGACGAGGCGCAGCGGGCGCAGCTCGACCCGCTGGCGAAACGCTTCTACGCGCCCGAAGACGCGGTCGTGGTGGTCGTGGGGCCGCGGGCGGCGGTGAGGCCGATGCTCGATGCGGTCGGCCTCCCCCCGCCCGAGCTTCGAGACGCCGACGGAGACGTCATTCGCTGAGTCACGCGAACGCGCGCTCCATGAGCCGCAGGATCCCGTCGGGCTCGCGCAGGCCGAACGCGACGATCTCGTCGGCGCGCGCCTGGGTGTCGCTGTTGGCGTAGATGCGGAGCTGCGGGGCGTTCCCCGAGGGGCGGACGTGCCCGACGTCCCCGTTGCGAAAGTGGACGCGAACGCCGTCGAGCACGTTGATGCGCACGATCTCGTCGAAACCGAAGGTCGGGGAGAAGAAGCGCGCGAGGGTGCTCTTGCGGTCGCGCCACGCTCCCGCGGCCGCTTCGTCGACCGGTACGGCCGCTTCGCCCGGGCGGCTCCGGTCGAGGACCCGCCCGGTGGCTTCGAGCTCCACCTCGGTCGTGGCGCCCCCGGGGACGAGGCGGGCGAGGATGGCTCGGCTCACGGCGACGGGAACCTGGTCGAGCAGGCCAGCTCGACCGAACCGCGGCGGGAGCTCGTCCCAGAGTGCCGAGAGCGAGAGGCCCCGCCGCCCGGCGGCGGCGAGGTTCGCGACGATGGGCAGCGTGGCGTCGCGCGTGGGCAGCGCGCTCAGCTCCCCCTCCTCGAGCGCGAGACGGCTGCCGAGCAAGAACCCGCCGTTGGCCTCCCAGCCCATGACTCGCGCGTGCGCTCCGGCCCGCCCCAGCTCGGCGAGCATGGCGACCACGTACGGCGAGCCGATGCGCGTCTTCTGGAGGAGAACCCCGCGCTCCTTCATGCGGCGCTCGACCGCGTCGTTGGCGCTGATCGGGACCGCGACCGCGTCCGCGCCCAGGTGCTCGGCGACGATGATGCCGAGGAGATCCCCGGGCAGGAAGCGCACCCGGCGCCCCCGGGAGCCGGCCTCCGACGGCGGGAGCGCGGCGGCGACCAGCGGTCGATCGGAGTCGCCGTCGGTGGAGACGACGGCGTGAAAGGGCCGGGCCTCCTCCGCCGCCGTCACGAGGGCGTCCAGTCGATCGAGCATCTCGTCGGTCACGTTCTCGGTGTCGATGGGCACGAACGTCTCGGCGCGGCCAGCGGTGACCACGTCGGCGCCGAGCTCGCGGAGGATGCGCGCGAGGATGTCGCGACCGACCGCCGAGTGCTGGTAGACGAGGATGCGCAACCCGGCGAGGGCACGAGGGCCGAAGCTTCGCACATAGCGGCCGACGTACCGTTCCTCGGCCGCCCCATCGACGTCGGGCAGGGCGAGGGCTGCCTTCAATTCGCCGGACGCCGTGAACGCGGATGCGTCCGCGGTTCGCACGTACTCTTCGGCGCGCACGCGCTCGACCTCCTCGGTGATCCCCGCCTCGTCCGACTTGAGGATCTCGCCGACGCTTCGATTCAGCTTGATGCCGTTGCGGTCGAACGGAATGTGGCTGCCGCTCACCATCACGCCGGCGTGCCCCGTGGCGAGCGAGTGGAGGATCACGGCAGGGGTCGGGATCTTTCCCGCGTTCTCCACCTGGCCGCCCGAGTCGAGGATCGCCCGCGCGCAGGCGCCCATGATGCGGTCGGTGCTCGGTCGCAGGTCCCCGCCGAGGACGATCTTCGCGCCGGGCTTCACGTCGCCGATCTTGGCCAGGTAGCGGAGCGCTCCCTTGACGTTGATGTAGGCCTCGAGGTCGGTGATGTCGTTCACCAGGCCGCGCAGGCCGCTGGTCCCGAACGTCAGCGCGACCGGCTCGTACGACAGAAAGGCAGGCGTCGGAGGGGGGCCATGCATGGGCGCAGCCCGGAGGCTAGGCCGTGCGCGTGATTCGGCACAGCCTCACGAGCCCCGGCGAGCCCGTCCGTCAGAAGTGCCCCGTCCAGAGCGTCCCGCCGAAGACCGGGGGAATCGACTTCTCCGCGGCGCCCGCCTCGCGCCAGCTGGGGACGTGGGCCCACGCGTCGCCCTGCACGCGCGCGGCCTGCGCGCCGGTGAGGTCGACCGTGACGCCGGTCTTCGCGTTGTTGGCGATGAGGATGATGCCGCCGACGGTCACCGCGGCGCCGATGAGGGCCGTCACCCAGCCCACCGTCGCCACGTTGCTGGCGTTCGCGTTGGCCTGCGCGCACGTGCCGTTCACGCACCCCTCGCCTCCCGCGCTGGCCTGCACCGAGCCGGCCAGCCCGACGAGCGCCGCCACCAGCGTCACCAGCCCGGCGACGGGCGTGATCACGATGCCGACGACGAGCCACGCTTTCGACCCGCCCGTCACGTTGACGGTGACGTGGTCCCCCGGCTGGCCCCGCAAGCGAAAGACGCCGGACTGTTTCAGCAGGGATCCCCCGATGCGGTACTCCGCCGAGGTGGGGAGCTGCATGTCGCAAGGGGCCCGGCACGCGTTCTCCCACGTTCCGTCGTCGTTCCGGTCGATCTCGAGGACGGCTCCGTCGGCGCCCTCGACGTGCACCTCCACCATCGGGCCGGGCGCGAGGACGCGCGGACGCGGCGGGCCGGAGGCCGTGGGCGGAGGAGGGAGGGGAGGGGGAGGCGGCGCCCGTCCCGGGCCGGCGCCGCCGTGCTCGATGCGATCGATGGCTTGCCAGGGGACGGTCGCGATCTCCCCCGTGGCGAGCTGGATGCGCGCCTGGGCATCGGGGATGGCGTCGATGATCGTCCCCCGCAGGATGCCCCCGTTCTTCATGTAGATGACGTCCTGGCCCACGGAGGGCGCGCGCTGCACGGGCGCCGTCTCTCCGTACGGAACCGGCGGCGGCAGGGTCGGGTACGGGACCGGCTGCGCCTGCGCCCACGCGACCGATGGCGCGGTCACCGTCGCCAGCTGCACTGCGGCCAGAACCAGCAGCGCCCTCCCCCACGAGGTGTCCACGCGCATGAAGCTCTACGATGCATCTGCCAGACCACGAAGGAAAGGCCCTCTTTCTTCGCCGCGCCGAGCGCCCGTATGAACGGCCATTCACGGCGCAGGCCCGTCACGGCGGGCACGCTCCCTGTCCCTTGACGCGCGGCGCCAAGCGCGGGAGAAGCGTTCCTGCTGCCCCGAATGTCGACCGACGTACAGCTGGCCCCGGGGGCCGAAGAGAACGGCCTCGCGATGATGCTCGCGGATCTGGTGCGGCAGAACCTCGAGGCGAAGCCGCACAAGCAGGACGACTTCGCCGCCCTTCGCGGAAGCGTGGCGATCGTCGCCGACGACGCCGACGTGGCGCTCACCATGCGCTTCGAGCGCGGCGGGAAGCTCACGATTCACGACGGCATCGTCGGAATCCCCGACGTGACGATCCGTGGGCCCTCGGACGCCGTGCTCGCGCTGTCCAACATGCCCCTGGCCACCCGGCTCGGGCTTCCCATCCCCGATCCACGGGACCGCGAGTCGGTGAAGACGGTCCGCCTCGTGATGGGCGCCATGCGGGAGGGGAAGCTCCACGTCTACGGGATGGCCTTCCACCTGGCCCTCGTCATGAAGCTGACGCGTGTGATGAGCATCAACGGCTGAAGGGGCGAAGACGGGGGAGGGGCCGGCCGTTCAGGCAATCCCGCTTGACGAGGGGCCCTCTGGCACGTACCTTTCCGCGCCCCTCCGGCAAGACCCCCGAGAACAAGGTTCCCTCCCCGATGGCCGTTCACATTCGCCTCACCCGCGCCGGCGCCAAGAAGCGCCCCTTCTACCGCATCATCGTCACCGATCACCGCAGCCCGCAGGGTGGCCGGTGCCTCGAGAACATCGGTACGTTCGACCCGCGGCGAGAGCCCGTGCAGTTCACGGTCGACCTGGAGCGGCTCGCCTACTGGAAGAGCCACGGCGCCCAGGCGTCGGACACGGTGGAGCAGCTGCTGAAGCGCCAGGCGAAGGTGGCCGCCGCCGAGGCCGCGGCCGTCGCCGCCAAGTAGCCCCATGCCCCTCAAGGAGCTCATTCACGCCATCGCGATGGAGCTGGTCGACCAGCCGGATCAGGTCGAGGTGACCGAGGTCCCCGGCGACAACAACAGCGTCATCGAGCTTCGCGTCGCGAAGGACGACATCGGCAAGGTGATCGGCAAGGAGGGGCGCACCGCCCAGTCCATGCGGACCATCCTGACGGCGGCTTCGACCAAGCTCGGGCGGCGCGCGCATCTAGACATCGTCGACTAAGGCGGCTGGCCGCATGCTCGCGCTGGATGCGTGGGTGCCGCTGGCCGAGGTCATGCGCCCGCACGGGGTGCGTGGGGAGCTGCGCCTGCGCCTGTTCAACCGGGACAGCGATCTGCTCCTGTCGCTCGACGAGGTGCTGGTGCGGTTCCCGGACGGCGACGAGCAGGAGGTCAGCATCGACGGGGCGCGTCGCGCGAACGAGGCCATCCTGATGAAGCTCCACTCGGTCGACGGCCGCGAGGGGGCCGACGGACTGCGGGGGGCCATCCTGTGCGCTCGCCGCGCCGACTTCCCCCCGCCCGGGGATGGCGAGTTCTACGCGTGCGACGTCGAGGGCGCGCGGGTGGTCGTGGCGGGAGGCGAGGAGCTCGGCCACGTGACCGAGCTGAAGACGTACCCGACGGTCGACGTCCTCGTCGTGACAGCCCGGGACGGAGGGCGGCCGTGGGAGGTCCCCCTGGTCGACTCGGTGGTGCAGGCGGTCGACCTCGAGGGCGCGCTCGTGACGCTGGCCACGCTCGACGGCGTGGAGAGGGCCTGAGCGCGCCCCGATCGCCATGCGCGTCGACGTCGTCACCCTGTTCCCCGAGCTCTTCGCCGGCTTCCTCGCGACGAGCTTCGTCGCCCGCGCCATCGAGGGCGGGCAGCTCTCGGTCCGGTTCCGCAGCCCGCGCGACTTCGGCCTGGGCAAGCATCGCAGCGTCGACGACACGCCTTACGGCGGCGGCAGCGGCATGGTCATGCGGGTCGACGTGCTGTGCGCGACGATGGAGTCGCTCGACGCCGACGCGCCGGGCGGCGTGAAAGCTCATCGCGCGCTGTTGACCCCGCAGGGGCGCGTGCTCGGGCAGGGCAAGGTCCGCGAGCTGGCGGGGCGCGAGGCCATCATGCTCGTCTGCGGGCGGTACGAGGGGTTCGACGATCGGGTGCGCGCGTACGTCGACGAGGAGATCTCGCTGGGCGACTTCGTGATGACCGGCGGCGAGGTGGCCGCGATGGCGGTCGTCGACGCCTGCGCGCGCCTGCTCCCCGGCGTGCTCGGCAACGAGGCCTCGACGATCGACGAGTCGCACAGCCCGGAGACGGGGAGCCTGCTCGAATACCCGCATTACACGCGCCCGGTCGAGTTCCGCGGCGCGCGCGTCCCCGACGTCCTCGCGGGCGGGAACCACGCCGAGATCGCCCGCTGGCGCCGCGCGCAGGCCGTCGCGCGCACGCGCGAGCGCCGCCCGGACCTGTGGGAGGCCTTCCTCGCGCGCGAGCGCCGGGCGACCGATCCGGCCATCGAGGGCGACCGTTGAGGAGGGTCGCCATCGCGCTCGTGCACCACCCGGTGCTCGACGGGCAGGGCGCCATCGTCACCACGGCGGTGACGAACCTCGACGTGCACGACCTGTCGCGGAGCGCGCGCACCTACGGCTGCACGGACTACTTCGTGACGCACCCCATCGCCGCGCAGCGCGAGCTCTGCGAGCGGATCCTGACCCACTGGACCGACGGCTCCAGCGGCAAGCGCATCCCCGATCGCCGCGAGGCGCTCTCGGTGCTGCGGGTCGTCGACTCGCTGGGGGCGGCGATCGACTCGCTGGGGGGGCGCGCGAACGTCGAGGTGTGGATCACCGCCGCGCGAAACCTCGGCGAGAGCCTGCGCTTCGCGGACGCGCGAACGCGGGTGGAAGCGGACGGCAAGCCGATCCTGGTCGTGTTCGGCACGGGATGGGGTCTCGCGCCGGAGGTGGTCCACGCCGCCGACGCGCGCCTCGAGCCGATCGTGGCGGCGAGGGGGGACTACAACCACCTCAGCGTGCGCTCGGCGTGCGCCATCGCGCTGGACCGCCTGCTCGGCGCGCGCTGAGAGTCCACCCCGAGACCGCTCGCGGCTTTGCCCGTCAGTCGTCCGGGTCCTTCTCTTCGATGCTCGGCGCGATGACCAGCGCGTCGTGGGAACGGTCGACCGAGAGGTGCAGCTTGAACTCGGAGTCCTTGCCGTCCGCGTCGAGGTCGCCCCGGGCGATGATGTCCGCGCTGCTCCCGTCCTTCGAGGCGCGCACCTCGTACTGGTAGTACTGGGGGGCACCCATCTCGAACCGCAGGGGGGTCCAGGCCTTCCAGTCCTCGGGCGTCGACTGGTACTTCACGCCGCGCGGGACGGTCTTCGGCACCGGAGGGAACGACAGGAGCCGCCGCTTGCCCCTCGGCTTGCCGTCCTCCCGCTCCCACCACGCCACGTAGTCCTTGGCGATCTCCCGGATGCTGTTGCGCGCCTCGGCGCTCTTCGCCGCGACGAGGTACTTGCGGACGCTCGAGATGGCGAGCGACGCCATCAAGCCGAGGTCCCGCGCCTGATCGGCCGGGGGCTCGTGCAGGTCGAAGGCCCCGGAGAGATGCGAGCCGTCGCGGGTGATCTGTACCGACTTCAGGAGCCGCGAGGCGAGCGCGCCCTCCTCGCCGTCGGGACCCGGGACGCTGGGGCGACTCTGCAGCGAGTGGAGCTGATCCTCGATCTGGCCGGCGATGTACGACGGCACGTCGGCCTCGACCCCGAGCCGGAATCGGGCGCTGGAGGCGAGGAGGGTCCCGCGGGCGCGGGTGTCCTCGTCGACGCGCATCGACCAGGCGACGAACTCGTCCGGGCCGAGCGCGAGCGCGTGCGGGAAGGTCGACTCACCGGAGCGAGGGGCCAGCGCCGCCGTCACGTGGTTCTCCGAGCCGACGAGCAGGAGCCCCGCTTCGTGCACGACGACGGTGCCGTGTAGATCGAAGGCCGGCTTCCCGGTGCCGACTTGCGCCGGCCGCGCCCCCGCCGCGGTCAGGCAAGGGCCCGGGTCGAACGCCGCGTCGTCGAAGCGCGCGATCACGATGCTGCCGGAGTCCTCGCCGACGCCCACCGCCAGGTCCCGCACGCTGTCGGCCGCGCCTCGCAGGCACTGTGCCTGCTCCGGCGTGATGCTGCTCTGCGCGAGCGAGAGGGTGGCCGGCACGATCGCGCGTCCGAGCTCCGTGTGGAGGAGCCCGCCGAGGTCGGCGTAGGCGGCGAACCTTGGCCGCGGATCGAGGGCCCAGTACCGCAGGATGCCCTCGGGTGGGGTGCGCCGGTCCGGAGTCGACGCCGCGGGCGCCGCCGAGGCCGAGGGCGCGGGCCCGACCGAGGTCGGTGGGAGGAGGACTTCGTTCGGCAGATCGTTCTTGCCGCCGCCGCACCCGGCGACGAGGAGGGCGGAGAGAACGGTCGTGGCCGCCAGGGCGAGGCGCAGCATCGCCCGGCATCCTACGTTCCAGGTCAGCCCCTTGCGAGCAGCGCCTGCATCTCCGGCGTGTACCCGCGCGGTCCACGCTCGACGAGCGGTGGCGACACGTGCAGGCCCCCCGGGCGACCCGCTTGCGCCTCGACCAGCGCGACGCGCGCCGGGGCATCCGGTGTGCCGTGGACGAAGCGCAGGCGCTTGGCGTGGAGCCCTTCGCCCGCCAGTGTGGCGAGGAGCATCGCCAGCTCCTGGGCGGGGTAGACGAAGCAGACGCGCGCCTTCTTGCCGGCGAGCTGCCGGGCCGCCTCCACGAACGTCCCGACCTCGCCGCTGCGCGCGCGCGCCTGGGCCGGCGCGACGCGGCCATGCCCCGGCATCACGTACGGCGGGTTGCACACGACCAGCGCCGCCTCTCCCCGCCTCGAGCGCGCGACGTCGCGCACGTCCCCGCGGACGACCTCGCCGCGCTCGGTCCACCCGTTCGCGTCGAGGTTGCGCCGCGACATCGCCGCCGGGCGGTCGTCGATCTCGACGAAGACCACGCGACGTGCCGCCCCCAGGCGCAGCAGGGCGAGGCCCACCGCACCGACGCCCGCCCCGAGGTCGAACGCCACCGAAGCCACCTTCGGCGCGGTCGCGAAGCCAGCGAGGAGCAGCGCATCGACGTTCGTGCGGTAGCCGGCTCCACGCGGGGGCTGGAAGAGGACGACGCTGCCCCCGAAGAGCGCGTCTTGGGTCGCTTCGCCCGGCGACAGATCGTCGCCCAGCGCGCCTCCGGTCATCAGGGTTGCCATGGGCGCCGACCTCGCAGGGCCACCGCGGTGACGGCGCCCGGGTACATCTGAACCACATACGTTCCCAGCATCAGAAACTGCCCCGCGTTCATCGGATCCTGCCCGACGGCGGTGACGCGGATGGGCATGCCGGGCTGGAGGTTCATCGCGCCGAAGAGGCTGAGGTCACTCGTGTCGCCCGCCTCGAGCGAGGGCAGAGGGTTCGACTCGTCGGTCGTGAAGTAGAACATCGGCCCCTGGTGAGACTGCGACGACCCTCCCGGCGCGGTCTCCACCGTCGCGCCCGAGAGCCGGATGTCGGAGCAGTCGTGCACTTCGCCGGCGAGGAGGCCCAGGCCGTTCTCGATCGTGAGCCCGACGGTGCCGGCCACGGTCGCCAGGTCCGGCCCCGCGACGGCGGTCGCGTCGTAGCTGAACGAGCCGTTCATGACCCCCGAGTTGGGGATGTAGACGTTGTAGTCGTAGAGGGTGGCCCACTGCATCATCCCGCCGTCGCTGGTCCGGATGACG
>JBEKGQ010000070.1:0-15297 GCA_050012715.1 Polyangiaceae bacterium | reverse complement strand
CGAGGGCGGCGCGGGGACGCGCGGCTCGGGCAGGCGGATGCCCTCGAGGGTCGGCGGGGCGCGCAGCGCCGGCGGCGCGACGCCGAGCACCGCCGCCGCGTGCTGCGCGATGACGCGGCGGGCGTCGTCGTCCGGGAAGCGATCCGCCCATCCCCAGGCCCAGAGCGAGCGCGCGCGCGTCATGTGGCTCGTTCCTACCACCCTGGGCGACCTTCGGGAGCCCGTGCCGCATGATCCATGCGGCCTTTGCATCCCGTCCCCCCGGCATGAGACGCTCTGGCCACTCCCCATGCATCTCAAGAACCTCCTCGACGACCTGATGAAGGAGCTGCACAAGGTCTCGCGCACCTCCGCGCTCGTCGGCGCGCCGATGAACATGGGGGACGTGCAGCTCGTGCCGCTCTGCCGGCTGACGATGGGCTTCGGTACGGGGACGACCGACGCTGCCGGCAAGGCGGTGGGCCGCGGTGGGGCCCTCGAAGGCGCCGGGGCGGGCGGCGCGCTCGCGGTCGAGCCGCGGGCGTTCGTCGTGATCGGGCCCGACGGCGTGCCGCAGATGCTGAGCATGAAGCGCGGCGGACGCGCCGTGCTGCAGCACGCGGTGGAAGTGCGCCCGCCGTCGCTGAACGGCAAGAAGAGCGAAGAGGAGTAGCGCGTGCTCGCGGTCCTCGTCGTCGCCGCGGTCGTCCTCGCGGGCGCCGCGCTCCTGGCGCGGCGCGTGAAGGTGCGGGCGCAGGTGAAGGCGGTGGCAGACGCGAGCGGCACGTGGAAGGCGGCCGCGGGCGGGGCGATGGGGCCCATCGCGTTCACCGCGGGCGTCTCGGCGGACGGGGCGGCGTGGACGGCGCACGTCCTGGGGCGCTCCGTCGCGCGCGGGACGCGCGTCCCGGCGGCGGCGAAGGACCGGGTGACGCCGGCGCAGGCGTTCTCGCTGGCGCGGCGCGCGCTGCGGCGCGTGCGGTTCGACCGCGTCGAGGCGCGGGTGCACGGCGCGGCGGGGGATCCGGCGACGAGCGCGCAGCTCCTCGGCGTCCTCTGCGCGGCGGGCGCGATGCTCGCGCCGCTGGCGCGGATCGCGAGCGAGGTGGACTGGATGGCCGACGCGCCGTTCGTCGACGTGGACTGCGAAGTGGAGGCGAGCTTCGTCCCGGTCGCCATCGGCTGGGACCTGGCGCGCGCACGACTGGCGGCGATGATGCAGAAGAGCCCGCGCCCGGCGCGCGAGCGGCTGGAAGCATGAGGAGCGACCATGAGTGACGATCTCTCGGACCTCGTTCGCCAGATGCTCGACGGCATGCACACGCTGTCGAAGACGGACACCATCCTGGGCGAGCCGATCCAGGCCAAGAACGCGACCCTCATCCCGGTGCACCGCCTGCGCATCGGCTTCGCCGCCGGCACCGCGAAGGGCGACGCCAACGCAGATGCGCGGCGCGGGCAATCGGGAGGGCGCGGCGTCGCCGGGAGCGTGCAGCTCGACCCGATCGCGGTCATCACCGTCGGGGCGGACAAGATCCCGCGGCTCCTCGCCGTCGACGGCGACGCGGAGACGGCGCTGAGCAAGCTGATGGAGCAACTCCCGGAGCTGGTGATCCGCGCCGCCAAGGGCCTGAGCGACCGCGTCGTCGCGCCGGTCCTCTCGGGCGACGCCGAGCGCCGCCTCGCCGAAGGCGAAGAGGGCACCGACAAGCGGTAGAGCCACCTCACCCCTGCCGCACACTCCGCGCCTCAGAACCGGGAGCGTCAGCGACCGGTTCGCCCCCCACCTTCCCAGTCTTGCCGAGGCAATCATAGGCGCCTCGCCCTCGCGCGGTCGCAGCGCAGGTGGTGGCGCCGATGAGCGCGCCGGGCCACTCGCCCGCCGCTCTCACTGGCCCTCCACCACGTACCTCACGGCTCCCTCCACCGCCTGCTCCGTCCACAGGTAGCGCGTGCTCCCGCGCTGAGCCCACACGCGGCCATCGGGCGGGACGTGTCCCGCCTCCCGCAGCCGCCGCGTACACCAGGCCTTCAGCGTCGCCATGGCCTCCTCCGGCGCTTGCCGCGCTCGCAAGACGACGTGGACGTGGTTCGTCCTGGCGTTGACCGCGAGGAGCGCCCATCCGCGCTGGGCACACACTTCGATCACGGTCGAGTCCACGACGGCACGACTCGCCTCATCGAGGACGACCGGTTCGTTCTTCAGGGCGGAGCGCGAGTGAGCCCTCCAGGCGGGGCTCGGGGTGAGGGCAGGCGACTGATAGCCGTGCATCCGACGGTGGTGCATCGAGTAGCGGCCGTCGCCGTGGAGCCATGTGGCGTAGGTGCGGAACGTGATGAGGTGGGCGAGCGGGAGGGAGGGCACACCTTCCCTTCGGCGAGGGCGGCGCGGTGTTGCGCCAATGATTGCCTCGGCAAGACTGGGGAGGTGGGGGGCGAACCGGTCGCTGACGCTCCCGGTTCTGAGACAGGGGGCGGCGTTGGCTCGCACGTAAGGCGGCTTCGTTCGCACGTAAGGCGTCTTGGCTCGCAGGGAAGGCGGCTTCGTTGCCAACGAAGGCGCCTTGGCTCGCAGGGAACGCGGCTTCGTTGCCAACGAAGGCGCCTTCGCTCGCAGGGAACGCGCTTTACGTGCGAACCAACCCGCCTTCCCTCGCAAGAAAAGCGGCTTACGTGCGAACGAAGGCGCGTTCCCTCGCAGGGAACGCGGTTCCGCAGTGAGAGACCGCGGCTCCCGCGCACTCGCACCTACAAATCGACGCGAGAGCCGGCCGGAAATCGGGGGGATGCTGCTTAACCCAGTTGAGAGGACGAGCACCCGGGGAAGTCGACGCGGGTCGAAAAATACTTCGTCTCGAATCGACCCCTCGCACGGCTCTCTCTCAGGGGCGGCGTTCACCACGGCATCCGGCCGTGGCGGGCATCGTCTCGTCTCGTGTTCATCCGAAGGAATCGGCCAACCCCAATGACGACCAAGAAGAGCAGCACCCAACCCACCAGCAGCACCCCTACGTCCGTTCCCTCCAACCCCAGCCCCGCGACGTCCGCCGCGAGCCCGCCGGTCACTCCGGCGAGCCCCGCGACGCCCGCCGCGGGCCCGCCGATCATCACCTCCGTGTCCTCGACGAAGGTCGCGGCGGAGGTGAGCTACCAGACGCTCGTCGCGGGCGTCCCCACCGTGTTCGCCGGGCAGACGCAGTTCGTCCTGCCGAGCGGGACGTACACGCTCGCCGAGCTCCTGGCGCCGTTCCAGAAGCGCATCGCGATGGCGGAGGCGACCAAGACGGCGGATGCGCAGTACCACGCCGCCGTGGAGGCCGAGCAGGCGGTGGTCGCCGTCGCGGACCCGCTGCGGAACGAGGTGAAGCAGCTCGCCGTCGCCCGGTTCGGGAAGGAGAGCAGCGTCCTCGCGCAGCTCGGCTTCCCACCGGCCAAGCCGCGGGAGATCTCCGCCGCGACCAAGGCCGCCTCCGCCGCGAAGGCGAAGGCGACCCGCGCGGCGAAGAAGGCCGCGTCCGCGGCGGCGGGGGTCACGCCCGCGGCGGCTCCCGCGGCACCCGCACCCGCTCCGGCCACGCCGGCGCCCTCGCCCAAGCCCGGTAGCTGACCGCGCTACCGCCGCGTCTCGGGGAACACGAGGACGAAGCTCTTTTCGCCCACGCGGAAGAGCGTCGTCCTCGCCCCGAGGCGCGCGCGGTCGTACCTCGCGAACCACGGGAAGCCGCGCCACGTCGCGTCGTCCAGGATGAACTCGGGGACGACGAGGTCGATGGCGACGAGCTTCCCGCCGGTCTTCGCGTCGAGCGCGGTGGCGTAGCTCCACTTCGCGCGCTCCGGGGGAGGGTCGAGGTCGTTGTGAAGCATCCCGCCGTACACGACGACCGCCTTCCCCCGGTCGGCGTCGGTCAGCGCGTCGCGGTCGACGAGCCTGCCGGCCTGCACCGTCGAGAGCCGCGCGATCATCTCGAGCGACGCCTCGATCGCGCCGTCGCCCGCGTCGCGGACGCCGTCCATGTCGGCGCACGACGGGCGCAGCATGTCCGGCACGATGCCGAGCGCGTGGGCGCGGTCGCCCATCGCGAGGTACTCGTTCTGGTTCGTCGGCGCCTGCTGCGACGTCGCGGGCGCCTGCTTCTGCCGCACCTCGGCCGCCGCGTCGGCGCAGCCCTTGGGGGGCATCATCAGCTCCACGAGGAGGTCCGACGCGCGCCCCGCGAGGAGCGGCAGGAGGTCCTCGGTGAAGCGCTTCGCCGCCGACGGCGCGGTCGCCCCCTTCGGCGCGTGCGCCTCGCCCACCGCGATGACCCGCGGGTCGCCCGTCAGCGCCGCCTTCATCGCGTCCGCGGGCGAGTCGTACTGCGCGCACGCCACCGGCACGCCGGTGGGGCCCGCGGCGCTCGCCGCGGCGCCATCCCCCGGGCACGGCGTCCCTCCCGCGAGCGGCGCCGCGCTGCCCGCGAGCGGCGCCGCCCCCGTCGCCGGGCCCGTCGCCGCGCTCGCCGCGCCGGCCGCGACGTTCGCCGACGTCGCCGGCGCAGGCGGTCCCCCGCGGTGGCGGTCACACGCGACGAGGACGGCGAGGACGACGAGGGCGCGGCGCATCGCCGCCCCATGTTACCGCCCCACGGCCCGCCTCATCGCGTCGATCAGCTCCTCGACCGGCGCCTCGCGCGAGCGCACGTCGAGCTTCGCCACCCCGAGCTGCGTGAGGAACGCCCGCGTGCGCCCGACGTCGCCGCCGCGCGCCACGACCGCCGCGTCGGGACGGCTCTTCACGAGCAGCTCGAGGATCGCCGGTGCCGCCGGGTGCGCGGTGTCGAGCACCACGACGTCCACCACCTCGTCGGCGTTCAGCACCGCGACGAGATCGCCCACCGCGTCGACGAGCGTCACGTTCGCCTGCGACCGCAGGAGCGCGCGCGCGAGCGTCGTCCGCCCCACGCGGTCGCCGTCGACGAGCAGCACGCCGAGCTGCAGCCCGCGCACCCGCGGCGCCGACCCGGGATTGAGCACCATGCGCGCCACCGGCCGCGGCACCGACGACGGCGGGGCCTGCGAGTCGGGCGCGGGCGGGACGGACGACACGTGGTCCGGATCGAGCTGCACCGCGAGGTCGTCGAGGAGGGCCATCGTGAGGCGCGGGCCGATGATCTCGGTGAGCGACTCGAGGAGGTGCGCGCGGACGAAGGCGACGATCTCGCGTCCGTCCGTGGGCAGCTCCTCGCGGCCCGAGTCCGCGAGCGCCTGCGCGATCGCGTCGCGCGCCTCGCCCGCGCCGCCGAAGGCCATCTCGAGGAGCGACACGAGGGTGCGCTGCGCGCCGCTCTCCGGGGGAATCGTGGGCTCGAGAGAGCCGATGGGGCGCGTGGCAGCGGCTGGCTTGCGTTCGACGCTCAATGGTCCTCGTGCAGTGACGGTCAGCCCCCGCCGGCTTCGGGCGGATCGGTCAACCATAGCCCAGGTGGACGGCTGTGGCTTGCGGTGAACGAGGACGGTCCTATCCTCTCCCACCATGACCACGACGGCCGCCGCGATCCATACACCCGAGACGAACGGCGATTCTCTCGACGCGCTTCTATCGACGATGAAAGAGCGCGGGCGGAAGAACGGCGCCCCGACCTACGAGGAACGCGTCCAGTCGCTGGAGAAGCTCGAGCGGGCGCTCCTCGCGCGCAAGGGCGCGATCGCCGACGCGATCTCGCGCGACTTCGGCAATCGAAGCAAGCACGAGAGCATGGTGAGCGAGATCTTCATCGTCCTCGGGGCAATTCGCCACACCAAGGCGCATCTCCGCGAATGGATGGAGCCCGAGGAGCGCGAGGTGGGCTTCGTCTTCCTCCCCGCCAGCATCGAGGTGCGTCCGCAGCCGGTCGGCGTCGTCGGCATCATCTCGCCGTGGAACTACCCGGTGCAGCTCGCGCTCGCCCCGCTCGTGCAGGTGCTCGCCGCCGGCAACCGGGCGATGATCAAGCCGAGCGAGCTCGTTCCGGAGACGGCAGCGCTGCTGCACGACCTCATCGCGGAGACGTTCCCCGCCGACCAGGTGACGGTGGTGACGGGCGGGCCGGAGGTGGGCGAGCAGTTCTCGCGCTTGCCGTTCGATCACCTGGTCTTCACAGGGTCGACGCGCGTCGGGAAGATCGTCATGCGCGCGGCGGCCGAGAACCTGGTGCCGCTGACGCTCGAGCTCGGGGGCAAGTCGCCGACGATCGTGGGCAAGGACTTCAACGTGAAGACCGCCGCCGAGCGCATCATCGCGGGGAAGCTCTTCAACGCGGGGCAGACGTGCATCGCGCCGGACTACGTGCTGGTCCCGGCGGCCTCGCGGGACGCGTTCGTCGACGCCTGCAAGGAGGCGGTCGCGAAGATGTACCCGACGCTCCTCGCGAACCCCGACTACACGTCGATCGTGAACGACAAGCACTACGCCCGCCTGTCGGGCTACGTCGAGGACGCGAAGACGCACGGGGCGAAGGTCGTGGAGCTGAACCCGGCGAACGAGACGCTCGACGCGGCGTCGGGCAAGCGCAAGCTCGCGCCGACGCTGGTGCTCGACCCGAAGGACGACATGGCGGTGATGCAGGAGGAGATCTTCGGCCCGGTCCTGCCCATCGTCACGTACCAGTCGCTCGACGAGGCGATCGACTACGTGAACGACCACCCGCGCCCGCTGGCGCTCTACTTCTTCAGCCACGACAAGGCGGCGACCGACCGGGTGCTGAACGAGACCATCTCGGGCGGCGTCACGGTGAACGAGACGATGCTCCACGTCGCGCAGGACGACCTGCCCTTCGGCGGGGTCGGCCCGAGCGGCATGGGCGCGTACCACGCCCGCGAGGGGTTCGACGCCTTCACGAAGAAGAAGCCGGTCTTCCGCCAGGCCCGCATGAACACGACCGGCCTCCTGCGCCCGCCCTACGGCAAGCTCATCGACCGCATGCTCAAGTTCATCGTCCGCTAGGACGAGCGGCCCGCGAGGCGCGTGGCGCCGGCGACGCCGCAGGGGAGGGCGAGCAGGCCCAGGCCGGGGACGGCGAAGAAGAGCGTCGCGGCGAGGCCGAAGCCGAGGAACGAGCCGAAGGTGCGGCCGGCGAAGCGGAGGCGGTCGCCGATGCCGGCGCCGTGCATCGCGAGCGGGTAGTCGACGAGGTCCCACGCGACCATCAGGGAGCCGACGAGGACCTTGAGCGGGAGCGTGACGACCATCGCGGGCGGGACGAGCCAGCCCACCACCGTGAGAAGCGCGATGACCGGGAGGCCGACGGCGAGGGCGAGGAGCGCGGAGCCGAGCGACGAGAGCATCGAGGCCCCCAGGGAGACCTCGGGCAGCTCGGGCAGGCCGAGCTCGCGGCGCTGCTCGCGGACGATGCCCTCGAGGGCCCAGCCGGAGAGCGGCTGCGCGAGGGAGAGCCCGAGGAGCAACGCGAGGAGCACCGCCGGCACCGCGAGGAGCCACACGAGGAGGCCCGAGGTGAGGAGCGTGGCGCCCGCGATGAAGAGCGCCCCGAAGCCGCCGAAGAGGACGAGCGCGGCGAGGATGGGCACGAGGGCGCGCAGCCAGAGGCGCGGCGTCGAGACGATGAACGCCATCCCCTGGAAGAAGGCCGCCGCGCCCGTGAAAGGATTCACATGAGTGACTTAAGACCGCGGAGCGAGCGCGTCGAGCATGGGTCCCACTTCGGGCAGCACGTGGAGCCCGGCCGCGGACTCCTCCGGGACGAAGCCGTCGGCCACGGCGCGGTCGAACCAGCGCATGAGCGGCTGCCAGAAGCCGTCGACGTCGAGGAAGCCGATGGGCTTCACGTGGAGAGCGAGCTGCTGCCAGGTGATGGCCTCGAACGCCTCGTCGAGGGTGCCGACGCCGCCGGGGAGCGCGAGGAACGCGTCGGCGAGGGCGTGCATCTTCGTCTTCCGCTCGTGCATCGTCTTCGTGACGTGGAGCTTCGAGAGGCGCGGGTGGGCGAGCTCCCGGTCGACCATGCTCTCGGGGATGACGCCCTGCACCTCGCCGCCCGCGGCGAGCGCCGCGTTCGCGACCGCGCCCATGAGGCCGACGCTCGCGCCGCCGTAGACGACGCCCCAGCCGCGACGCGCGATGGCCTCGCCCGCCTCGCGCGCGACGGCGAGGTAGCGCGGCGTCGTCCCGTCGCGCGAGCCGGTGAAGATGCAGACGCGGTGCATGCGGCCCCGTGTAACGTGGTTTGCCATGGAGATCGAATTCGTCGGCGCGGCGCAGACCGTGACCGGGTCGAAGCACCTCGTGCACACGAAGCACGCGACGGTGCTCCTCGACTGCGGCCTCGTGCAGGGCCCCCGGCGCGAGTCGAACGAGCGCAACCAGCACCTCGGCGTCGACGCCCGCAAGGTCGACGCGGTGGTCCTCTCGCACGCCCACATCGACCACTCCGGCGCGCTGCCGATGCTCGCGAAGAACGGCTACGACGGCCCCGTCTTCTGCACCCCCGCGACGCGCGACCTCTGCGCCGCCATGCTCGCCGACGCGGCGAGCATCCAGGAGTCGGACGCGCGCTTCATCAACAAGCACATCGACCGCGACCACGCCGACATGGACCACGTGACGCCGCTCTACGCCGAGGCCGACGTGACGCGCACCCTCGGGCAGATGATCAGCCTCCCGTACCACCGCAAGCTCGGCATCGCGCCCGGGGTCGAGGTCACGTTCTACGACGCGGGGCACGTCCTCGGGAGCGCGGTCACGGTGCTCGACGTCGACGAGGACGGCACGAAGAAGCGCCTCGTCTTCACCGGCGACCTCGGGCGAAAGCGCATGCCGATCCTCAAGGACCCGGAGACGCCGGCCGGCGCGGACGCGCTCATCATGGAGTCGACGTACGGCGACCGCCTCCACCAGCCGATCGCGGAGATGGACGCGAAGCTCGCCGAGGTGCTCGACCGCGTGTACCGGCGCGGGGGCAAGGTGATCATCCCGAGCTTCGCGCTCGAGCGCGCGCAGGAGATCGTGTTCGCGCTGAAGGCGCTGCAGCGGCAGGGCAAGATGCCGCCGATGCCGGTGTACGTGGACTCGCCGCTCACGGTGAAGATCACCGACGTCTTCAAGCTGCACCCGGAGTGCTTCGACGAGGAGACGCGCGCGCTCATCTCGAGCAGCGAGTCGCCGTTCGACTTCGACCGGCTGCGCTACGTCTCGAGCGTCGACGACTCGAAGGCGATCGACTCCGACGCGCACCCGGCGATCGTCATCTCGGCGAGCGGGATGTGCGAGGCGGGGCGGATCGTGCACCACCTCAAGGCGTCGATCGAGGATCCGAAGAATGCCGTGCTCATCGTCGGATTCCAGGCGCCGCACACGCTCGGGCGGCGCATCGTCGAGAAGCGGCCGAGGGTGAAGATCTTCGGCGTGGAGCGCGAGCTCCGGGCCGAGGTGGTCGTGATGAACGGGTTCAGCGCCCACGCGGACCAGAAGGATCTCGCCGAGTTCGTGGGCGAGGCGCGCGAGGGCGGGCGGCTGAAGCAGGTCATCCTGGTGCACGGCGAGCCGGGCCCGCAGAAGGCGCTGACGGAGCTGCTGGGCAAGCAGGGCGCGCCGCCGGTGCGCTCCCCGGCGACGGGAGACCGCATCGCGGTGTGACGCGAAGAGCCGTTGCGCGTCGGGCGCGGGCCTCGTATCTCACGCGCCATGGCGGCTCCCTCCTCGACAAGCGACGTCCTCATCCTCGGCGCCGGGCACAATGGCCTGGTCGCCGCGGTCTTCCTCGCGCGCGCGGGCCTGCGCGTCACGGTGGTCGAGGAGAAGGCGACGATCGGCGGCGCGTGCAAGACGGAGAAGCCATTCCCCAAGGCGCCGAACCTCGCGACGTCGACGGGGGCGTATCTGCTCGGGGTGATGCCGCCGGAGCTCCTCGCGAAGCTGGGGGTCGACATCCCGCTCGCCAAGCGCGACCCGCACTACTTCTTGCCCACGCAGGATACGCGCTACCTCCTCTTCGGCTCGGACCGCGAGGCGATGCGGCGGCAGTTTCTCACCTTCTTCTCGGAGCGCGACTGGAAGGCGAACGAGGCGCTCACCGCGGAGATCGAGGCCCTCCGCGAGGACGTGGCGCCGGCGTGGCTCGAGGAGCCGCTCACGATCGAGGGGACCGCCGAGCGCTACGTGCGCCCGGCCCTGCGGCAGGCGTTCATCGATCTCTGCCGCAGGTCGATCGGCGACTACCTCGCGCGCTTCGACTTCAAGAGCGACTTGCTCCGCGCGATGTACGCGGTGACCGACGGCTTCTCCGGCATCCACGGCACCTGGAGCACGCCGGGGACGGGCCTCAACTTCCTCGACCACAACATGTGCCGCCTGCCCGGGACCGGCGGGACGTTCACCATCGTCCAGGGCGGCATGGGCGTCGTCACCCAGCGCATCGGCGACGCCGCGCGCAAGGCGGGCGCGGTGCTCGAGACGGGGCGCAAGGTGGCGAGCATCCTCATCGAGGGCGGCACGGTGCGCGGCGTCGTCCTCGCCGACGGGAGGGAGCTCCGCGCGCCGGTCGTCGTGTGCAACGCGGACCCGTTCCGCATGCGCGACCTCGTCGGCCGCGCGCGCCTGCCCGCGGACTACAACGCGCGCCTCGACGGCTACCTCCGCGACGGCACGACGATGAAGGTGAACCTCGCGCTGCGGGGCCTGCCGAAGTTCAAGTGCCTGCCGGAGGACAAGGGGCAGTACGGGCCGACCATTCACCTGCTCCCGGAGGAGAAGGACGTCATCGCGTCGCTCGAGCGGAGCTTCGCCGACGTGGTAGGAGGCAAGCTCCCCGAGTTTCCGACGATGGAGTGGTACATCCACACCACCGTCGACCCGACGATGAAGGACGCCGACGGCCACCACAACAGCGCGCTCTTCGTGCAGTGGGTTCCCTACGCGCTCTCGGGCGGCACGAGCTGGGAGAAGGAGGAGGCCCGCTACGTGAAGCACCTCCTCTCCATCTGCGACCGCTTCGCGCCCGGCACGAGCGACCTCGTGGTCGACACGTTCCCGCTCACGCCGCCGAAGATCGAGTCGCACTTCGGCATCACGCGCGGCCACATCCACCACGTCGACAACGGCTTCGGCTTCTCCGACCGCCTGCCGTACGCGACGCCCATCGCGGGCCTCTACTCGTGCAGCGCGGGCACCCACCCCGCGGGCGGCGTCACCGGCTGCTCCGGACACAACGCCGCGATGCGCGTCCTGAAGGACCTGGGACGTGCCCCGGCCTGAGCGGCGGGCGTCTACTGGCCGTCGAACGCGATGACCCGCCGGAGGAACAGCTCCGACAGGATGTGCAGCGCGTCGAGCGCCGGGAGGCTGCCCGACTCGACGACGTCGCCCAGCGACGACACGCCGTCGATGCGCGACAGGAGGTACCCGGCGCGGAAGTCGAGCGACCGGAGCGAGAAGATCGCCTCCGGCCCCATCGCCACGTGCGGCACGCGGTCGAGCGAGCCGAGGCGCGCGGTGTAGAGCTTGCGAAGCTCGCTCCGCGCGATCTGCGCGCAGTCGAGCGCGTCCTGATCGCGCGGCCGGAACTCGAGCAGAGCGTCAGCGGCGAGCAGGGCCCCCTGGTAGTCGCCGGCGGCGAGGCGGTCCATCATGCACTCGGCGAGCGCGTTGTCGGCCGCGGCGCGCGACGGCGGGATGTGGCTGGCGCTCAGCGGCAGCGGAGGGGGCGCCGACTTCGGGGGACGGGAGCTCACCGGGGGCTCGGGGATCATGTCGATCGCGCCGCTGCTGAACGAGATCTCGCGAGAGTGGTCGATCGTCATGGGGTGCGCGTCCTCGCGGTGAGCCAGCCTCTTCGTCAGCGAAGCGCCCGGACCCGTTCGCGTCAAGGTGGGCAGATGTCTCCGTTGCGTCAGCGCTATGTTTGTTCACGTGCCGGTCTACGCGCTCCCGCGCGCGCTCGTGTTCCCGCCGCCCGAGGGCGCGGTCGAGGGACTCGTTGCAGTGGGCGGCGATCTATCCGCCGAGAGGCTCCTCCTCGCGTACCGCTCCGGAATTTTCCCGTGGTACGACGACGGTCTCCCCATCCTGTGGCACTCGCCCGACCCGCGATGCGTCATTCCGATCGAGCGGCTGCACGTGGGCCGCACGCTGCGGCGCACGATCGCCAAGGGCACGTACGCGGTGCGCTTCGACACCGCCTTCGCGCGCGTCATCCGCGCGTGCAAGTCGAGCCCCCGCCCGGGTCAGGACGGGACGTGGATCACCGACGAGATGGAGCGCGCCTACATGAGCCTCCATGCGATGGGCTACGCGCACTCGGTCGAGTCGTGGGCGGGCGACGAGCTCGTGGGAGGCCTCTACGGCGTGTCGCTCGGGCAAATGTTCTTCGGCGAGTCGATGTTCGCGTGGCGGGACGACGCCTCGAAGGTGGCGCTCGTCACGCTCGCCGAGCGCGTTGGCCGCTGGGGCTTCCGCATCATCGACGCCCAGGTGCCGACGCCGCACACCGTCGCGATGGGCGCCGAGGAGTGGCCGCGCGCGCGCTTCCTCGAGGTCCTCGACGAGGAGATCGAGCACCCCACGCGCCGCGGCAGCTGGGCGAACGCCGAGCCGCCGCTCGAGGACTGACCGGCGGAGAGGGAGAAACAGGGAGAGAAGGAGAGAAGGAGGGACCCAGCTCCACCAAGCCTCGAGCACACCCTCCTTCTCTCCTCCCCTCCCTGTTTCCCCCTCTCGATGAGGATGGACGGGAATCGGGCCGGGTGATCTCAGCCCTTCACGAGGGCGAGGTAGACGATCGGGATCGCGACGCCGGCGGCGACGAAGAAGATGCCGCGGCCGAAGAGGCCCTTCTTGCCCGCGAGCATGAAGAGGCCCGAGCACGCGAGGAAGAGGAGACCCACCGCGTAGGAGTCGGCGAAGTAGGTCCACGCCTTCTTGCCGCGATTGAGGTGGAGCCAGTTCGCGGCGCGGATGAAGAAGCGCGGCTTCTGCCCCTCGTCGACGATGTGGCCGGTGGCGACGGTGACGTGCAGCGTGCGGTGCTCGAAGAGGATCTCCAGCGAGTCGCCCTCGCGGTACACCTCGCGCGGCTCGTCGGTGATGCCGAGCTTCGCGAGCACCTTCGCCTTCGCCGCGTCGTCGTCGATGGGCAGGGGCGCCCCGAGCTCGGCGGTCGACGTCGACTGCACGAAGTTCGGGTCCCACGCGGCGATGTGGTTCACCGCGAGGCCGCTCAGCGCGTAGACGAAGGTGAGCCCCACCGCCGAGTAGCCGACGTCGCGGTGGATGGCGCGCAACCACGCGCGCCACGGAAAGCGCGTCCTCTTCTTCTCGCCGCCATCAGCCATACCGCTCCTCTTTCCACGGATCGGCGTGGTTGTGGTAGCCGCGCGTCTCCCAGTACCCCGGCGCGTCCTGCGCGACGAAGCGGACGCCGGTCACCCACTTGGCGCTCTTCCAGAAGTAGAGGTCCGGCACGAGCGCCCGCGCCGGGGCCCCGTGCGCGCGCGGCAGCGGCGACCCGTCGAGCCGGTGGGCGATGAGCACGTTCGGCGCGAGGGCCTCTCGCAGCGGCACGTTCGACGTGTAGCCGTTGGCCGCCTCGAAGACGACGTGGTGCGCGCTCGGCTTGACCTTCGCCTTCGCCGCGAGGTCCGCGACCTTCACCCCCGTGAAGTGCGCGCCGAGGACGCTCCACTTCGTCACGCAGTGGACGTCGCAGTCCTGCTCGGTCGGCGGCATCGCCAGGAGCCCCGCGAAGTCCAGCGTGAAGGGGCTCTCCACCTCGCCGTGGACCTGCAGCCGCCAGCCGCCGGGGCTGGGGTCGCCCTCGTCGCCCCCCATCGGGCGCAGGCGCTTCAGCAGGAACTGGCCCGGCGGGAGGCGAGGACGCCCGTCGGGGCGCAGGGTGGCCCGGGCGCGGCGCTCCTCCTCGCTGTCGGCCAGGACGTAGGCGGCCCCGCCGAGGGCCATGACAACTGTCCCGCCGGTCAGTGCGCGGAGGAAGGTGCGGCGTTGCATGGAAGGGGAGAACGGGTCCGGCTCGGGGTGGCTCATGGCGGGCCTCCCGGGATCGTACGCGCGGGAGGGCCGGTCGGTTACTCTCGGTCGGACGATGGGGAGCAGTGCCGGCGAAGTCCTGGCCAAGATCGACGCCGGCATCCTGGGTCGCGCGCTGCTCGAGGCGGCCGGCGCCGCGCGCATCGGCGTGACGGTGACGCTCGTGGACACGCCGGTTCCGCGCAACGTGTACGTCAGCGAGGCGGCGGCGGAGCTGCTCGGCTACCCGGTCGAGGAGCTGCTCGAGCGCAACCCGCTCGCGAACATCGCGTCCCGCGATCAGGACCAGGCCCGCCACCGGCTGACGCTGCGCGCGCGCGGCGAGCAGGGGCAGCGCACGTACGAGCTCCTCGCGAAGCGCAAGGACGGCAGCGAGGTCCCCGTGGAGGTCACCGCCAGCCACGCGACGCTCGAGGGTCGCCCCGCGGTCGTCGCCTTCCTCATCGACGCGACCGCCCGTCGCACCGCCGAGGCGCAGCGGGAGCACAACGAGGCGAGCTTCCGCGAGCTCATCGAGAGCGCGCCCGAGCCCATCGGCATCATCCGCGGCGGGCACTTCGTCTACACGAACCCCGCGTACCTGCGCACCCTCGGCTACCCGGACGCCGCGTCGCTCTACGCGACGCCGCTCTCGTCGATGCTCGAGCGCGAGCAGGCCCTCGTCCGCGAGCAGCGCGAGCAGGTGGTCATCGAGCACCGCACGCCGCTCGGGCCGCAGCTTTATCGGGTCCGCCGCTTCGACGGGGCGACCGTCCTCCTCGAGATCAGCAGCGTCTACTTCGAGTACCAGGGCAAGGCGGCGGTCCTCGGGATGGCGCGCGACGTGACGGCGCGCACGCAGCTCGAACGGCAGCTCGTCCAGTCGGACCGCCTCGCCGCGCTCGGGACGATGGCGGCGGGCGTCGCCCACGAGGTCAACAACCCCCTCGCCTACCTGATGCTCAACCTGGAGTGGATCGCCCGCAAGCTGCCGAGCGTGGGCCGGGACCCGGAGAGCCTGGCCGGGCTGACCGCGATGCTCGACGAGGCCCGCCACGGCGCGCAGCGCGTGTCGACCATCGTGCGCGAGCTCCGGAGCTTCTCGCGCGCGGACGGCGAGACGCGCCGGCAGGTGGACCTCGAGGCGGTCGTCCGCTCGGGGATCCGAATCACGAGCCACGAGCTCCGGCACAAGGCGCGCGTCGTGACGTCGTTCGAGCCGGCGCGCCCGGTCTGGGCGAACGAGGCGCGCCTCGAGCAGGTCGTGATCAACCTGCTCCTCAACGCGGTGCAGGCGATGCGCGAGACGAGCCTCGAGCACAACG
>JBEKGQ010000069.1:0-15365 GCA_050012715.1 Polyangiaceae bacterium | reverse complement strand
CACAACCTCAAGCGCTTCCGAGCCGTCGCCACTCGCTACGAGAAGACGGCGAGGAACTACCTGGCCCTCGTGCAGCTTGCCTGTGCTCGCCTCTGGCTGGAGAACTAGGGACGCCCCCTAGCGCATTTCGGAGAGCTGGACCTGTCCGGGGTACCAGCGAGCGGCCAAGCTCGAGGGCATGAACGCGCGGATGGTGACGGAGACGATGAACGCGGAGCAAGACGTGGCCGGGCCTCACGGAACGCGGCTCGTCGGCGAGCTCCGGGACGAGGACGTGAGGGCGGCCGTCGCGCTCGTCGCGGACGAGTACTGGAACGTGGGCGTCGACCGGGACCGCCTCGCCCGGGCGATACGAGGCTCGACCGTCGTGGTCGGCGCCCTCGACGCGACGGGACACCTGATCGCGACGGCGCGCGCGCTGAGCGACGGCGCTCGCAGCGCCTGGATCGGCGACGTGTGCGTCGCGAAGGCGTGGCGCGGCAAGGGCCTCGGGCTGGCGGTGGTCCGGCGCCTCCTCGCGCACCCGCTGGTCCGCGACGCGGACCGCGTGCGGCTCAACACGCGCGACGCGCAGGGACTTTACGAGCGGCTCGGCTTCGTCGACACACAGAAGGAGCAGCGTGAAAAGCAGGCTCCGCCGTCGACCGAGATGGTGCTGCGCAGGCGGTGAGCCGAGCGCCTGTGCTACGCCAGGGCTCGGCCGATGCGGCGCCCGATGCTGACCTTCCGCGAGGTGCCCGTCGTCGCCGTCCTCGTCCTGGGCGGGTGCGGGCATTCCTCCTCGTCCGGTTCCTTCGGCGCCCTCGACGGGTCCGCGAAGGACGTGGGCGTCGCCGCTCAGGATGCGTCGCCGGCCGATGCCGCGCAGGGCAGCGAGGACTCCTCTTCCCCGCCGCCCGGGGAGGCCTCGACGCCTCCGGACGCGGGCGAGGACGCCGACGAGGCCGGGGCGGTGGCGTCCGTCTGCGTGGGCCTGGGCGCCACGTGCAAGGACTCGACGACGTGCCTGTGCGGCGTCGGGAGCGCGTGCACCTTCGACAACGTCGACTGCACCGGGGGAGTGTGCACCGTGTCGTTCCCGGTCCCCCTCGACGCCGGCGACGACTGCTGCGCCGCGTGCCAGAGCACGTACGACGCGTGCACGTCGTCGAGCCAGGACTGCCTCTCGCAGTGGACGACCTGCAACGACGCGTGCACGGGCGAGTGCCCCGTGCTTTGCCTGGCCGCGCAAGGGATGCCCGGCGGGTGAGTCCGTCCCGCGCGGGCGGACGTCATTCGGGCAGCGGGATGTACTCGACGTCGTCGCCCGGCACCTTGGGGAAGGCGCCTTCCTTCCACTCGCGCTTCGCGCGCTCGATGCGCTCCTCGGAGCTCGAGACGAAGTTCCACCAGATGTACCGCGTGCCGACCGGCGCGCCTCCGAGGAGCATCACGCGCGAGGGCCGGAGCGCACGCAGCGTCGCGCGCCCCTCCCCGGTGGCGACGGCCATCGTGGCCGGATCGATGCGTTGCCCGTCGTGCTCGACGGAGCCCTCGACGACGTAGGCCGCGCGCTCGGCGTACTCGTCGGGGAGCGTCAGCTCGGCCCCTTCGTCGAGCCGCGCCTCCACGTAGAACATCGGCGACATCACGCTCACGGGCGACGCGGTGCCGAACGCCTCCCCCGCGATGACCCGCAGGCGGACGCCCGGCAGACCCACCTCCGGCAGCGCGTTGCCAGTGACGTGCTGGAACGCGGGCGCGCTCTCTTCGAGCTCGGTCGGGAGGGCGACCCAGCTCTGGAGGCCGTGCACCGCCGCCCCGGCCTTGCGGAGCTCGGGTCCGGTCCGCTCGGAGTGGACGATCCCGCGCCCCGCGGTCATCCAGTTCACGTCGCCCGGGCGAATCGCCTGGTCGGAGCCGAGGCTGTCCCGGTGGACGATCTCGCCGTCGAACAAGTACGTGACCGTGGCGAGGTTGATGTGCGGGTGAGGGCGCACGTCCATCCCGTGCCCGGGGGCGAGCTGCACCGGCCCCATGTGGTCCCAGAAGATGAAGGGACCCACGAGCCGGCGCTGCATCGCGGGGAGCGAGCGGCGGACCGGGAACCCGCCAATGTCGCGGGGACGGCCGGGGAGGAGCAGAAACGAGGGCGGCATCGAGGACGCAGACGCGAGGAGCGTCGAGAGAGAGAGCCCACTTGGGGACTTGAACCCCAGACCTGCGCTTTACGAAAGCGCTGCTCTACCACTGAGCTAAGTGGGCGACGAAACGGGGCGGGAACATACGCGACGCCCGCCTCGAGTCAAGCGGCGGATCAAGCCGCGACGATTCCCTTCGCATTCGCCGCCGCCATTCGGGTCGCCGCGAGCCGGCTCATGCCCATGATGGAGTGCTGCGGGTTCACGCCCAGGTTCGTCGGGAACACGCTCGAATCGACGACGTAGAGTCCCCTCGCCTCGTGAGCCTGGAAGTCGGGGCCGACGACGCTCGTCCGCGGGTCGATGCCCATCCGCGCCGCGCCGAAGAGGTGCGTCGTGATGAAGCTCCACATGCGCGAGTCGAGCGGGGCCTCCTCGATGAGCTTCACCTCGTCGACGGAGCGAATGACGCTCGGGAGCCCGTAGATGCCCGGCCACACCTCGCGCGCTCCCGCCTCGAACATCATGCGGGCGAGCATGGCCGTACCCTTGCGCGCCTTCGCGATGTCCTGGGTCGTGAGGTTCAGCTTCACCTTGTCGCGTCCGCCCCAGCCCGGGCGCACCGTCCCTTCCGCCTCGGCACGGATGACGACCGCCCACACCGCGACGTTCGCGAAGATCCCGAAGTTTCGCATCAGCTCGCGCCCGATGCCGGGGATGCGCACGGCGGCGAGCTCCGGCGCCATCGAGATGGTCTCGAGCTTGATGCCCTCGGACTTCCGCAGGTGCGTGCACTCCGCTCCCTGCGTCGCGCCGAAGCTCATGTCGACCGGCGAGTCGAACACGCCCCCCACGCCGTAGCCCGGGTGGCACTGGAAGTGCTCCCCGAGCGCCCGCGCGCGGATGCCAGTCCGTCGCAGGATGTTCGGCGTCTGCACCGTGCTCGCGGCCACGAGGACACCGCGGCGCGCGTGGAGACGGAGCGAGCGGGTCGGACGCGCCTCGCGCTCCTCGTCCCCTTCGTCGCTCGTCGTGTGCGCGAGGACCCCGGTGGCGCGCCCGTCCTCGACGACAACCCGGTCGACGCGGCAAGAGCAGAAGATGCGCGCGCCGAGCGCCAGGGCCCAGGGCACGTAGCTGACGTTCATGCCTTGCTTCGCCGCGTTGGGGCAACCGGTGACGCATCGGCCGGAGCCCCGGCAACCCTTCTCGTAGCGATGCATCTTGCGCGCGGGCAGCCCGGCGACGCTCGCCTCGTCGAGGAAGATGCGGTTGTTCTCGCCGAGCACGTCGTCCGCCACGGCGTGGACGTTGAGCTCACGCTCCAGGGCGTCGAAGTGGGGCGCCAGCGCGTCGCTCGTAATGTGCTCGCGGAGCCCGAAGCGCTCGTGCCAGTCGGCCAGCACGTCCTCCGGCGTACGATGCGCGATCGCGGAGTTCATCACCGTGCTGCCGCCGACGCATCGGCCCTGGATGAGCGGGATGTACGACCGACCTTCGCAGACCTGCGTGCCGGCGTCCCGATACATGCGACGGAACGCGTCGTACACGCTGTCGCCGAAGTCGCGCGTGCGGATCCAGGGTCCTTCTTCGACCATGGCGACGGAGAAGCCCGCCTGCGCGAGCGTGTGGGCCGCGACGGCTCCGGCGGCGCCCGAGCCGACGACGACGTAGTCGAACGACTCCTCCACGTCGCGGGTCAGCGCCGCACCGTCGACGACGGCTCCTTCGGGGAGGGCCTCGTCCGGGAACGCGTGATGGTCGTGATCGTGATCCTGCGACATGACGAGCGCTCCTCTAGGCAGCCTGAACGCGCTTGGTGCGAAGCGTGACGAGCCCGGTCTTCGACGAAGACGGCGGCGGGACGAACATCCGGGCGCGCACCGTGCCGTCACCCGCATAGAGAAGGGCGCCCATCGTCTTGAGGATGAGGACCAGGGACCGGACGACGTACGACCGGCTCACCACGAGCTTGCTGACGACGCGTTCGCGGTCGGCGGTCGTCAGCCCCACGATGGTGGCGAAGCGTCCGAGGACGAAGAGCGGCGCGAGCGCGACGAGCCACACCGCGGCGCGGACACCGAAGGCCGCCTGGAACGGCACGCTTCGCATCAGCTGCCGGAGAAAGCGACCGACGTCCATCGCGCGGATGTCGGTGAGCCCGTTCTCGGCCGATCCCGGGAAGATCGCGCCCATGGCCGCCTCGGCCCAGCGATTCTCGAGTCGTGTCAGCTTCATGCCGGCCTCCTTTCGGAGCCTCGCTCGGACAATCCGCTCGCAAGCTCGCGGGGTATGTTCATCGCTTCCTTCCCTTCTTGCTCGCGCCGAGAGACAGAACCGGCTCGCTCGCCACTGGCGCGGGCGACGGATGACGACGCGACCAGCCGGCGTCGAGCGCCTCGAGTGCCTTGCGCGCAATGGTCCGCGCCGACTCGCCGTCGCGCGACTTGATCATCGCGATGACCGGGTCGTAGAGGGTCAGCGAGGCGACCGGGTCATCGTAGAGCGTCGTCACGAGGTGCGGGTATTCGTCGGGCCAGCGGGCGAACGTGTTGAGGAACAGCTCGAGCCCGACGTTGCGCGCCGCCTTGCAGACGGCGCGCATGAACGCCAGATCGGCCCGCGCGAACGCGAGCGGATCGTCGACGTGCTCGCGGAGCACCTGGATGCATGCCGTGATCGCGTCGATGTCCTCGTCGGTGTGGCGATCGGCGGCGAGCGCGACCGCTTCCGCGGCGAGGATGCGCCGGAGCTCGAGGGAGCTGCGAACGAGGTCGTGCCACGCCGGGTCGTTGAGCTTGAGGCCCTTCACCAGCGTCCCGAGCATCTCGAGGCCGGCCCGCTCTCGCCACGAAGCGACGATGGTGCCGGCGCCGTGGCGGGTGGTGATGAGCCCGAGCGCCTCGAGGCGCGCCAGCGAGGCGCGAAGCGTGAGCCGGTTCACGCCGAGGGCGAGCGACAGCTCTCGTTCCGACGGCAGTCGCGTACCAGGCCGGAGGCGACCCGCGAGGATCTCGCCGCGAAGCCGGTCGGCCACGGCGTCGACGACGCTCTGGCGGGCCACGGGGGCGAGGGTCGCGAGCGTCTGGAGGTCGGGCGAGAAGCTCGCGCTGGGAGGCGTCGGGTCGTCGTTCAAGCCAGCCTCCTTGCGGAGCCTGGCTTGGACAATCCGCTCGCAAGCTCGCGGGGTATGTTCATCTCTGCGCTCCTCTACTGGTTCAACCACCTGACATGCAGCCGCAGCATGCGCAACTGATTTCGCTGCCACGGTGTTTACGCAGCCTCTGCCGTCGACGGCCGAAGGCGAGCGATTCCGCTTGCTTGGGTCTGGGCTTCTCGCCAGACCCCGACGCCGGCTAAGGTCGAGCCGCGATGATCGATCTGCGGAGCGACACCGTCACTCGCCCCACGGCGGCGATGCGGGAGTCGATGGCGCGAGCCGAGGTGGGCGACGACGTCTTCGGCGACGACCCCTCCGTACACGCCCTGGAAGAGGAGGTCGCGCGGATCACCGGCAAGGAGGCGGCGCTCTTCGTGACGAGCGGCACGATGGGCAACCAGCTCGCCATCGCGACCCAGACCCGGCCGGGCGACGACGTCATCGTGGGCGAGGGCGCTCACGTCGTGATCAACGAGGCCGGCGCAGGGGCGGTGCTGAGCGGAGTGCAGTACTCGACGGCGGGCCGCGGCGGCCTCTTCTCGGCGGACGAGCTGGAGGCCGCGATGCAGCCGCGCGTTTACTGGGCGCCGCGATCCGCCCTGGCGTGCGTCGAGAACACCCACAATCGGGCGGGAGGACGTGTCTGGCCGCTCGATCAGGCCCGCGCCGTCGCGGAGCGGGCCCGGTCGCTCGGGCTCGCCGCGCACCTCGACGGAGCGCGCATCTGGAACGCGAGCGTCGCCAGCGGGGTCGATGTGGCCACCTGGTGCGCCCCCTTCGACACGGTGAGCGTCTGTTTCTCGAAGGGCCTCGGGGCTCCCGTGGGGAGCGCACTGTGCGGACCGAAGGCGCTCGTCGTCGAGGCGCGGCGCTTCCGCAAGCGCTGGGGCGGCGGGATGCGCCAGGCGGGCATCCTCGCGGCTGCGGCCCTGCATGCGCTGGCGCACCACCGTGCGCGTCTCGCCGAGGATCACGCGAACGCGCGGGCCCTCGCCGTCGCGCTGTCGCAGGTGCCCGGGCTGCGCGTCGAGCCGGCCGCGGTGGAGACCAACATGGTGACGATCGATCTCGACGTCCCGGCCGATGCCGTATCCCGGCGAGCGGGGGAGCTCGGGCTGCGGATCAACCCGTCTGGGCCGCGTCGCCTGCGGGCGGTCACCCACCTCGATGTGTCCGCGACGGACATGGGGCTCGCGGCGGAGATCCTCGGGCAGGCCCTCGCGAACGTCCAATGAGGCGGTGGGCCCTCGCCGCCCTCGCTCTCGCGTCGTGCGCGTCGAGCGCCTGCGGAGGCCCCTCGCGCGGCGCCGCCTTCGACCGCGCCTACGCCGCCGCCGCCCGCGCGGAGAGCGCCGGACGCCTCGCCGAGGCCGCCGACGACTACGACCACGCCGCCGCGACCGCGAAGCGGCCCCGCGATCGGGACCAGGCCCACTGGTCGGCGGCCGACGTGCTCGCGCGTGCCGGGCGCGTCGCGGACGCCGTCGCCCGTCTGGACCGGATGGCCGAGGACGCGACGAGCGAGCACCAGGTCGAAGCGACGTACCGCGCGACGCTGCTCCGCATCGAGCACGGCGACGCCGACCGCGGGTGGCGCGACCTCGAGGGCCTTCCGCGTCGCTACCCCGCTCACGGCGTATCGCACGTCGCGGTCCGCAAGCTCGTCGAGCACGCCGATGCATCGGGCCCCGAGGCGGCGTCGGCGGAGCTCGCGACCCTGGAGCGCGATCTCGACAAGACGGACCTCGCCCCGCTCGTGGCGTACCTCTCTGCCGAGCACGTCGAGGCGCGCGGCGCCGACGTGGCCGCGCGTGACGCCTACCTCCACATCGCCGATCGCTGGCCCTACCCGCATGGAGCCTTCTTCGACGATGCCCTCTGGCACGCGAGCCTGCTCGACGAGAAGCTCGGTCGCGCCCAAGCCGCAGCGGACGACCTGGAGCGGCTCGTCGCCGTGCGCGAGACGACGGGCATCATGGGCAGCTACGAGCGTGCGCGGTACGTCCCGTCGATGCTCCGCCTCGGCGAGCTCTATCGCGACGCCCTCCACGATCACGCGAAGGCTCGGGCCACCTTTCACCGCCTTTACACCGACTACGCCCACTCGACGAAGCGGGCCGAGGGGCTCTGGCGAGAGGCCGCAATCTGGCGCCAGGACGGCGACGCGAAGACGGCTTGCGACCGGCTCTCGACGCTCGTCCACGACTTTCCGGACAGCCGCTTCGTGCCGTGCGCCACGTCGACATGCGAGGGCCTCCAGCGACCGACGGCGAGCGGGGCTCCGACCGAGTGCCGCGACTACATCACGCGGCCGACGGCGACGGGAACGCCGGCCAACGGCGCGGACTGACGCCCCGAGCGGGCGTTCGTCAGCCCTTTTCGCCTTCCTCTTCTTCTTCCTCTTCCTCGTCCTCGTCGCCATCGTCGAGGTCTTCGTCTTCCTCGAAGTCGTCGTCCTCGTACTCGGCCGGCTCGCCCTCTTCTTCTTCGGCCTCGGCGGCCGCGCGCTTCTCGAACTTGATGTCGACGCCCACGTCACCGAGCTGCGTGTCGATGAGCTCGATGAGCTCGTCGGCGTCGTCGCCCGACCACTCGTCGAGCAGATCCGTCAGAAACTCGAAGAAGTCGCCGTTGTCGAGGCGACGCTCGATCTCCTCGACCTGCTCCTCGGTGAACGCCTCGAGGATGTCCTCCCGGAGCGTCTCGATGTCGCCCTCTTCGATCGCATCCTGCGCGGAGAGGCGGATCTGCTTAACCGCACGCTTGTCGAGGTAGATCTCCATCGCTAGGGCCACCCGAGTATGCGAACCGCCCTCGGCCTGTCAACGCCCACGTGCGACGCCCCTCGCGTTGTATGCTTGGAGCCGCATGAAGTGGCCTCGCCTCGGGACGCTGGCGGCCCTCGCTGCGGTGACGAGCACGGCCGGCGGGTTCTGCTCGACCGCCCGGGCGGACGATTCCGCGACCGCGGCGCCCGCCTCGGCGACGACGCAGACGGCGGCGGAGCCGCTCGCCGCTCCCCCGCCTTCGGGGCACGCCTACCTCCAGTACGGCGTCGCGCTCGCCGCCGAGACGGTGGTCTCCTCGGGAGCCGTCTGCTCGGTCGTGGCCAACTGCATCTTCGGCTCCGGCGGCGGCCTCGAGGTCCGCGTCGGCTGGCGCCCGAACGACAACATCTTCATCGGCGGAGTCTACGAGGTCTCCAAGCAGGACCCCGACCAGCTCTATCGGCTCGGGATCCTCCAGCAGCTGCGCGCGGAGGGGCGACAGTACATCGCCACCGGGCGCGAGGTGACGCCGTTCGTGCTCGTGGGCGCCGGGGTTGCGGCCTACGGAAACGAGTGGACCGTCGACACATGGGGCCCGACCGGAACGCTCGGCGGCGGCATCGAGGTCGAGCTGGGAGGGCCGGTGCTCCTGGTGCAGGCCGCCTACCGGCCCATGTACTTCAGCTCCTGGTACGTCTCCGGTAACCACCTGGAGTCGGGCTTCGTGCACTTCGTCGGGGTCGACATCGCGGTCGAGGCGCGCGACCGCCTCTAAGCTCACCTTGACTCACGCCCGCGCGCCGTTGTCCCATCGCAGACGCGTGATTTGCACGACGTGCGGCCGGGACAACCCGAGCCATCTGACGTTTTGCCAGGAGTGCGGTCAGAGGCTCGCTCCGCGCGTCGCGCCCCCGACGCCGCCGATCGGGCTCGCCCCGCGTCCGCCGGAGAACGTCCCCGCGTCGCTCGCCGCCACCGCGCTGGCTCCCTCGACTCCGCCGCCGCCGCCGATGCCGCAGCCGCCGCCGATGCCGCCGATGCCGGCGCCGCCCCTGCCCCCGCAGGCGCCGACGCAGAACCTGCGCAACTCCGCGCCGGGCGCGCTTCATCGTCCGCCGGCCCCCGAGGTGAGCTTCGCGCCCCGCGGCGAGGCGCCACCCCCGGGCCAAGCACCGCAACCCATGTTCCCGTGCCCGCTCTGCGGGAGCTCGAACCAGCGCGGGCTCCGCTTCTGCGTCACGTGCGGGCACCTCCTCGCCGCCGCCTCACAACCGCCACCGGCGCCGATGCCACGGGGCCCGAGCGGCACGCAGGACCTCTCGCGCACGATGGCAGAGCCGCCGCCGCGATTCTCCTCCGCCCCGCCGCCTCCCGTGCCCACGCCACCGCCGATCGCGCCCGTGCGCGTCGTCGAGCTGGGCACGAGCCCGGCGCCGGCGATGCAGCGACTCTGCTCGCGATGCCGCGGCGCCTCCGAGCATACCGCTCAGTTCTGCCGCTTCTGCGGTGCGTCCCTGGCCGACGCCCAGGCCGTCCCCATCCAGGCGGCCGCCAATCCGATCGCAGCAACCCCTGGCCCGCCCGCCGCCGCCCCCGCGCCGTTCGCCGCGCGCGCGCCCGTCGCCCCCACCGCTCCTCCTTCCGCGCCCACCGCCGCGCCCGCTCCTGCCCCGGTCGCACCCGCGCCCGCCCCTGCGACCGCTACGACGCGCGCGCGCCTCGTCCTCATCGCGCGCGACGGAAACGAGGGCCCCAGCTACCCGCTCGGCGAGGCCACCGACATCGGTCGCACCGAGGGCAACGTCGTCATCGCCGAGGACCGCTACATCTCGCCACGCCACGCGCGCGTCGCGATGCGCGGAGGAGCGTTCTTCGTTCGCGACCTCGAGAGCACGAACGGCATCTTCGTCCGCATTCCGTTCCCTCGCGGTGCCACCGAGGGCGGCGCCGGTGGCGCCGGAAATGCCCTGAAAGCCGCCGACTCCGAACAGGTCTTGGCCGATCAAGACTTGTTCCTGGTGGGACAACAGGTGCTAAGGTTTGAGGTCGTGAAGCATGCGGACGAGGGGTTCGGCGTGGCATCCGAGAATGGAACCCTGCTTTTCGGAACACCAGCCGCACCGCGTTATGCTCGACTGAGCCAGCGCACGGTGGAAGGGGTCGTGCGCGACGTCTTCCACGTGAAGAAACCCGAGACCGTCATCGGTCGCGAATCGGGTGACATCGTTTTCAGTGACGACGCCTTCCTTTCCCGCCGTCATGCCGTGATACGAGTGCACGGCGTGGCCTCGGTCGGCGGACCACGCAGCTTCACTATCGCCGACCTCGGCTCGTCGAACGGGACGTTCTTGCAGGTGCGCGAGGAAGTGCGCCTGCGTCATGGCGACCACTTCCGTATCGGCCAGCAGCTCTTCCGGTTCGACACGTGACGCAACCCGACACCCCCCACTCCTCCCCCGTGCTCGGCGATTCGAACGACGCTTCGACCGGCGCCCGTGGGGAGATCCGCGTGAAGCTCTTCGCGCGGACCGACGTGGGGCAGATCCGCGAGCACAACGAGGACAACTTCCTCGTCGCGGACATGACGCGGAAGACGCGCGGCCTGCTCGAGGCGAACCGCACCGGCGTCATCGGGCCTCACGGAGCGCTCTTCGCGGTGTGCGACGGCATGGGCGGCGCCGCGGCCGGCGAGATCGCGAGTCAGCTCGCGGTCGACATCCTCTACGAGCGGATGGTCGATCACCTCGAGGACGGACACTCGATGCAGCGCGACGACCTCGCGCGCCGCCTCGTGCGCGCCATCGAGGCCGCGGGCCTGCGCATCTTCCAGGAGGCGAAGCTCGATCGAACGCGTCGCGGGATGGGGACCACGGTCACCGCGGCCGCGCTGGTCGACGACCACCTCTTCTTCGCCCAGGTGGGCGACTCGCGCGGCTACGTGATGCGCCAGGGGCAGCTCGTGCAGCTCACGCGCGATCAGTCGCTCGTGAACCAGCTCATCGAGGCCGGCCAGCTCACAGAGGAGGAGGCCGAGACCTTCGAGCACAACAACATCATCCTCCAGGCCCTCGGCACGGCCGACACCGTCCAGGTCGACCTCACCTACTGCGAGCTCCGCCGGGGCGACGTGCTGCTCCTCTGCTCGGACGGCCTCAGCGGGATGGTCCGCTTCGACGACATCCGCGAGGCGCTGCGCACGACCAGCGAGCCGATCGACGCCTGCAAGCAGCTCACCGAGCGCGCCAACCAGGCCGGCGGGCACGACAACATCACCGTCATCGTCGTGCAATTCGACGGCGAGGGCCTCAAGCCCGTGGCGCCGGACGCGGAGCCGCTGAAGTACCGCAAGTACGTCCTCCCCGAGGAGCCCGCCGACAACACCGTGCCGCACCGGATGATCCCGGAGATCTCGTCGATGCCGCCGGCGCTGGCGAACGCGCACGGCCCGGGGTCGAGCGCACCGCAGGGGCTGTCGTCGACCATCGTCTACTCGGGCGGGAACGCGAACCAGTTGCCGCCCATTCCCCCGGCGACGACGTCGTCGCCATCGAGCAGCCCGCCGCCGGGTTACTACGAGGAAGAGCGCATCGAGATCCCCGGGACGCACGTGCCCGCGTGGGTCGTCGTGGTGCTCGTCGTCGGCGTCATCCTCATCTTGGCGGGAACGGCGTTCCTCTTCCTCCGCTAGCTCCGCTCAGGCTGAGCGCCAGCGCATACTTCGCGACCGGGTCGTCGCGGTCGATGGCGAGCGCCGCGGAGACGGCCTGCCGCGCGCTCTCCATGTCGCCGCGGCCGACGCGCGCCACGGCGATCCACGCCCACGCGGTGCCGGCTCGCTCGCGGTCGCGGTCCCCGACGACCCGAGCCAGCAACGCCTCGGCCTCGTCCCAGTCGCCGCGGGAGAGGCGCGCGCGAGCCGCGAGCAGGAGGAGCGCCGGTGCATCGCCGAGCTCCGCGCGCGCGGCGACGACGACCTGCTCCGCCTCGACCTCGCGGCCGAGCGCCCGCAACGCCTCCGCCTCGCCCGCCCAGCCCTCGACCTCGCCCGGCGCCACCTCGCGCAGCCGCTGGAACTGCTCGCGCGCGTTCTCGTACTGACCGCGCGCGAAGAGCCGCCTCGCCAGGTTCGCCCTCGCCGGCCCGAACCCGGGGTCGACCTCGAGCGCGCGCCGGTAGCAGCGCTCCGCCTCCTCGCCGTCGCCTTGCTCGTCCGCCAGCAGCCCGAGCGCGTGGTGGGGCGCCGGGATGTCCTTGTTGATCGTGCGCGCCTTGACGAAGTCGCGACGCGCCTGCTCGAAGTTGCCGCGGCGGAGCTCGACGTAGCCGAGGTTGACCCACGCCTCGACGAACCGCGGGCTGTACTCCAGCGCCACCGAGAGCCGCGCCTCCGCGGTCGAGAGGTCGCCGTGCGCGAGGGCCTCCGCGCCCGCCGCGTTGAGCGCGAGCGCCTTCTTCGGCAGCACGACGGTGCCCGCGCAGCCGGCGGCAAGGGCGATCGCCGCCGCGCCCAGCAGCGTCGTCCACGCGTTCGTCGCTCTCGAGTCACTCATGCTCCCCCATCGGACGCTCACGCCCGGAGTTGCGTGGAGCCTCGCCGCGTATTGCGCCGGGCGAGGCTCGCGCTACTCTTTTCGCGCCGCCATGGTGCCCCCGAAAGACGACGAGCCCTGCGTCGTCGCCTCGCACGAGGCGCTCTTCGCCCAGGCCGACGAGCCTCGGTGCGACGCCTGCGGCGTCGCCCTTCCGCCGGCGACCGACGACGACGAGGGCTTCGACGTGCCGGGCACCGGCGTCTACATGTGGACCCGGGGCGACGAGCTCCGGTTCGAGAAGGTCCCCCTGTGTGCATCGTGCGCCTCCGCCATCGGAGTGACGGCCCTCGCGCGCTGGGAGATCGAAGAAGAAGAGGGCTGAGCCCGGCTCCCGACCCCGTCCGTGGCGGGGACCGCGTCGTCGCGACGTTCTCCCTTCCCTCAGTGAATCCCGTCGTCTCCCGGCCGCTCGACGGGCGGGCGCCGCTCCAGGTGCTCCATGCAGAGCGCCCGCACCGCCGGAGGCACGTGCGGCGCCCCCGCGACGAGCTCCAGCTCCGGCCGCAGCAGCAGCCCCGCGATGCGCGCCGCGATCTCCGGCGGCGTGGCCGGGTTCAGCACGAGCGCCATCCGCACGCGCGGGCGGTGCACCCACTTCGTCGAGCGCGCGATCTCCACCAGCACCTCGCTGCGTCCGGGCCGCCGCGCCGCGAGGCGCACCACGTCGTCCTCGAGCACACGCGGGTTGCGGAGCAGGCGGTGGATGACGTCCGGGTGCGGGTCCGCGATGAGGCGCTGCATCGTGTCGCGATCGGGCCGCCGCGCGAGCGACTTCCGCTCGCCGAGCGTCAGCGGGCGCCCCTTTCCGTCGAAGGGCACCTTGTCCCGCCGGAGCTTGTCGCTCCCGGCGGCGGGAGCGGGGCCGATACGCACCGGATGCCGGATGAGCCGCTCCAGCGCGAGCAGCGACCGCCCCTCCGCCTCCTCCCTCAGCCGCTGCACTACGTCGTCCATGCCCGGCGCGTTCAGGGCATCCACGATGGAGAGGAGCGCCTCGCGCGGCGCCGCCTCGGCTTGCTCGGCGCGCTCGCAGATCGCGTCGAGCGCCTGCGCCAGCGCCGACACCTCCCACGCGCGCGCGACGCTCGCGACGTACGCCGCGCGGAGCGCCGCATCCCCCAGCGAGAGGGTCGCCACGACCAGCGCGTCCGGCCCTCTTCGCACCCCCATCAGCTTACACGGCGCAGGGGGCCTTGGCCGGCGCGCTGGTCAGGCTATGGTCGGAGAAGCGCATGCCGGACCCGAAGAACCCCGACCGGGACGAGGACATCGAAGTCGAAGAGCGGCACAAGACCGCCGTTCCGAAGCGCTACAAGGTCATCTTCCACAACGACGACTACACGACGATGGAATACGTGGTCGAGGTGCTCCGCCGCTTCTTCCACAAGAGCGAGACGGAGGCATTGCACATCATGCTGACCGTGCACAAGAAGGGTAAGGCCATCGTGGGGCTTTACCCGCGCGACGTCGCGGAGACCAAGGTGGCCGAAGTGATGCGCGATGCTCGTGACCGCGGCCACCCGCTGCTGGTGACGACCGAAGCCGAATAACTCTCAGGTCCAACCGGGTTCCAAACAGGTCAAACGCAAGCATGCGAATCAGTCCCGAGGTCGAGATCGCCATCCAGGTGGCCCAGAGCGACGCCGCCCGGCGCCGGCACGAGTACGTCACGCTCGAGCACCTGCTCTACGCGCTGATGCTCGACGACACGACGGCTCAGGTCGTCCGCCACGCGGGGGGGGACCCGTCCGCGCTGAAGAAGCGACTCGAGAAGTACCTCGACGAGCAGATGGAGCCGCTCCCGGAAGAGACCGCCGAGCTCCCCACCGCCTCGCTCGGCATGCAGCGCGCGATCAGCCGCGCCGTCCGGCACGTCCGCTCGAGCGGCAAGGACGAGGTGACCGGCGCCAACGTCCTCGTCGCGATGTTCGCCGAGCCGGACTCCTTCGCGGTCGCGATGCTCGAGGAGAACGGCGTCACCCGGCTCGACCTTGTGGCGTACATCTCCCACGGTGTGTCGAAGGTGGACGACGACGAGCTAGAGCCCGGCAAGGCCGGCGGCGTCGACGCCACCGACGAGCCGGCCCGCCCGTCGAAGGATCCGCTCAAGGCCTACACGGTGAACCTCAACGAAGAGGCGCTGTCGAAGCGCATCGACCCGCTCGTCGGGCGCGAGACGGAGGTCGCGCGCATCGTGCAGATCCTCGCCCGGCGGAAGAAGAACAACCCGCTCCTCGTCGGTGACGCCGGCGTCGGGAAGACCGCGCTGGCCGAGGGCCTCGCGATGAAGATCGAGCGCCACGAGGTGCCGAAGGCCCTCGAGGGGTCCGTCGTGTACTCGCTCGACATGGGCGCACTCCTCGCCGGCACGCGCTACCGCGGCGACTTCGAGGAGCGCATCAAGGGCGTCATCAAGGCGCTGCAGAAGCTCGACAAGGCGATCCTCTTCATCGACGAGATCCACACCATCGTCGGCGCCGGGGCCACCAGCGGCGGCAGCATGGACGCGAGCAACCTGCTCAAGCCCGCGCTCGCCAGCGGCCGCCTCCGCTGCATCGGGTCGACCACCTTCCGCGAGTACCGGCAGTACTTCGAGAAGGACCGCGCGCTCTCGCGCCGCTTCCAGCGGGTCGAGGTGAACGAGCCAAGCGTCGACGACACGGTGAAGATCCTCGAGGGGCTGCGAAAGCACTACGAGGAGTTCCACGGCGTCACCTACCAGGAC
>JBEKGQ010000068.1:0-17099 GCA_050012715.1 Polyangiaceae bacterium | reverse complement strand
CGACCCCGCCGACGATCCGTTCGCCTACTACAAGGACCTCGTCGACAATCCGACCTACTTCAAGGACTACACCTCCCTCGCCACCGACCTCTCCGGGGGGACTCTCCCCGCGGTCTCGTTCGTCAAGGCGATCGGCTACGAGAGCGAGCACCCCGGCTACGGGGACACCATCTCGGCCGGGGTGACGTTCGTGTCCTCCACGGTGCAGGCGATCGAGGCGTCGCCGTACGCCGCGAACACGCTGGTGCTGCTCCTGTGGGACGAGGGGGGCGGTTTCTTCGACCACGTGTCGCCGCCGGCGACCAGCACGGTCGACATGCAGCCCTACGGCACCCGCCTCCCGATGCTCGCCATCGGTCCGCTCGCCGCCTCGGGCACCATCTCTCACGTCACGATGGAGCACTCGAGCATCGTGAAGTTCATCGAGTGGAACTGGCTCGACGGCAAGACCGGGCAGCTCGCCGGACGCGACGCGACCGTCGCCAACATCGGGAGCCTGCTCGACCCGAGCCTCGGCGTCCCGACGAATTAGAACCTCGAGAGGGTCGGCCGCAGAGGCGCAGAGCGGCGGCTCTTGGGCTAGCCTGCCGCCGATGGACGCGAAGCAGCTGAAGGACGCCTTCGAGAAGCACGGCATTCGGCGGGTGAAGGTCGGCGGCTACGACGTCGACGGCATCCTGCGTGGCAAGTACCTCGCGCTCGACAAGTTCTGGGGCGCCCTCGAGGAGCCCATCGGCTTCTGCGACGTCGTCTTCGGCTGGGACGCGAGCGACGTCCTCTACGACAACGCCCGCGTCACCGGCTGGCAGACCGGGTACCCCGACACCCACGCCGTCGTCGACCCGACGACGTTCCGCGTCCTCCCGTGGGAGCCCGACACGGCCGCCTTCCTGCTCGACTTCGTGAACGAGGACGGCTCGCCGCACCCGGCGTGCCCCCGGGGGCTCTTCAAGCGCATCCTCGCCCGCGCCCGCGCCCTCGGGTACGAGACGGCCTTCGGCTCGGAGTTCGAGTTCTTCGTGTTCCGCGAGACGCCGGCCTCGCTCCAGGCCAAGGGCTTCCGCGGGCTCGAGCCGGTCTCGCCGGGGATGTTCGGCTACTCGTGGGTGCGCTCGAGCCAGAACGCCGATCTCTGCCACGCCATCCTCGACGACATGAACGCGTTCGGGATCCCCATCGAGGGGCTCCACACGGAGACCGGCCCCGGCGTCTACGAGGTGGCCATCAAGTACGACGAGGGGCTGCGCTCGGCCGACAAGGCGGCGCTCTTCAAGACGGCGATGAAGCAGGTCGCCCACCGCCTCGGCTACTCGGTGACCTTCATGGCCAAGTGGAATCACGACCTCCCCGGGTCGAGCGGGCACATTCACCAGTCGCTCTGGGGGGCCGACGGCGGCGGCGGAAAGCCGCACCGGAACGCCTTCTACGACGGCTCCGACGAGAACAAGCTGAGCAAGGTGGCGCGGCATTACCTCGGCGGCCAGCTCGCGCTCATGCCGGAGCTGACCGCCCTCGTCTCCCCCACCGTCAACAGCTACAAGCGCTACGTGCCCGGCGTCTGGGCGCCCCTCAACGCGAGCTGGGGCGTCGAGAACCGAACGTGCGCCATCCGCGCCATCCCCGGTAGCTCCAAGTCGACGCGCCTCGAGTACCGGCAGACGGCGGCCGACATGAACCCCTACATCGCGATGGCCGCGACCCTCGCCGCCGGCCTCTGGGGCATCGAGCACGCGAAGGACCCGCCGCCCCAGGTCGACGGGGATGCCTCGGGACGCGGCGACCTCGCGCCGCTGCCGCGCACGCTCCGCGAGGCGACCGACCGCCTCGCCCGCAGCGAGCACGCGCGCGCCATCCTCGGCGAGGCGTTCGTCGACCACTACGTCCGCACGCGCGACTGGGAGTGCCGGCAGTACGAGCGCGCCGTCACCGAGTGGGAGCTGAGGCGTTACTTCGAAGTCATCTGAGGGGCGTCCCGGAGCTGGACACCTCTTCATCGCGAGTGACTGGTCGTGCTAGGCCTCCGGGCCATGAGCACCGTCACCTGGTCCTTCCCGACCACCATCGTCTTCGGCGCCGGCGCGGTCCGCACGCTCGCCGACCACGTGAAGCGCATCGGCGCCCGGCGCGTCCTCGTCGTGTGCGACGCGGGCGTGGCCCAGGTGGGCATCGCCGAGCGTGTGCGCGCGCTGCTCGACGAGGGGGGCGTCCCGGCGGCGGTCTTCGCCGACGTCGACCCGAACCCGGTGGAGAAGAACGTCGTCGACGGCGTCGCCGCCTACAGGGCCCACGCGGCCGACGCGATCGTGTCGGTCGGGGGAGGCTCCCCGCTCGACGCCGGCAAGCTCATCGCGCTCAAGGTCACCCACGATCGGCCGCTCGTCGACTACGACGACGCGACCGGCGGCGACCGCTTCATCGGGCCGAACGTCCCCCCGATGGTGACCATCCCGACCACCGCCGGCACCGGCAGCGAGGTCGGCCGCTCCGGCGTCGTGACGCTCGCGGCGACGGGGCGAAAGACCGTCATCTTCAGCCCGCACCTGCTCGCGAAGGTCGCCATCCTCGACCCCGAGCTCACCCGCTCCATGCCGGCGCGCATCACCGCCGCGACGGGCTTCGACGCGCTGACGCACTGCCTCGAGGCGTACTGCTCGCTCGGCGACCACCCGATGGCCGACGCCATCGCCATCGGCGGGCTCGAGCTCTGCGCGCAGTCCCTCGCCCGGGCCGCCGCCCACGGCGAGGACCTCGACGCCCGCGGCGACATGATGAAGGCCGCGATGATGGGGGCGGTCGCGTTCCAGAAGGGCCTCGGCGCGTGCCACTCGCTGGCGCACCCGCTCTCGAGCGAGAAGGGGCTCCACCACGGCCTCGCCAACGCGCTGTGCCTGCCGGCGGTCGTCGACTTCAACGAGTCGGCGGTCCCGGGCCGGCTCGACCGGATCCGCGGCATCCTCGACGCGAGGGCGACGACGTGCGGCGACGCGCTCCGCGCCCTCCGCAAGCGCCTCGGGCTCCCCGAGGGCCTGCGCGCCGAGGGCGTCAGCGAGGCGGACGTCCCGAAGCTCGCCGACAAGGCCTTCGAGGACGCCTGCCACCGCGGCAACCCGAAGCCGGTCACGCGCGACGACCTCGCCGCGCTCTACCGCGCGTCGCTCTAGCCGAACGTCATCGCGGGGCCGCGCAGGGTGGACGACGAGCCCTCAGAACGCGTCCGGCTCGTCGGCCGGCGTCGTCGACCCGGTGGCGTCGTAGAAGTACCGGAGCGAGACGTCCATGAGCGTCTGCGCGTGCGACCCGAGCAGATCGTGGCGCGCGCCGACCTCGATGCTCCAGCGCGGGTCGATGTAGCCGAAGCCGAGCGACGGCGAGTGGATCTGCGTGCCGGCGTCGTAGCGCCACCCTGCCCGGAGGGCGTAGTGGTCGGCCACGAAGATCTCGGTGCCGCCCATGATGCGCCCCTCGGGGTGATCGTACGTCGTGAAGTCGACGAGACCGTCGAGCTCGAGGGCGAAGACCTGCGTGAGGTAGCCGATGCCGCCGGCGAGCGTCGTCGGGGCGAGCGAGACGCCCGGGTTGGTCAGGTTGTGGCCCACGATTCCCATGCGGAAGTCCCCGAGCAAGGCCGTGGCGCCGACGTCGAGCGTGAGGGCGTCGTAGAGCCCGTTGCCCGAGGTGCCGTCGGACACGAGGTCCGGCCCGAAGGGCCCCGCCGAGACGGCCTGATCGACGTGGAGCCATCGCCCCGTGACGCCGAGGGCGAAGTGGTCGCCGAACGGCATCGCCAGCCCCGCGCGGATGTCGGTCCAGACGCGGTGCATCCCGGTCGGGTCGAACACGTTCCACGTCGCGGCGACGCCCCCGGAGACGTGGCTGCTGTTGATGACCGAGTCGACGATGGCGAGGCCGAAGCTCTCGCGCTGCGACTCGGGCGAATAGGCCGCGAGCGCCTCCAGATGATAGACGCGCGCGAGCGCCATGTTGGCCGGGTTGAGGTAGAGCCCCGTCGTCGATACCCCCAGGGCGTTCAGCGCTCCCCCCATGCCGGTGGAGCGCGCGCTCTCGATCTCGCCGAGGTCGTAGGCCTGCGCGGGGGACGTCGACATGGTGTCCGCAAGCGCCTTCGCCGGCGCGAGAACGCCCAGCGCGACGAGGCCCCCGAGGGCCAGGCCGAGGCGACGAACCCTGCGCGGGCGGCTCACGCGGCGGACCCTAACAGCCACCGCCCCAGGCGACGAGTTTTCCGCCGCACACGGCCCTGACACGATGCGTTCACGGGAAAGAAGCTGGATCGTCGACTCTTGACACGGGGATTCAGCCAAAAAGCCACTGAACGGCCTCGACCGCGACGCCGGAGGAGTCGGATTCGAAAGCCATGACGCTGACTTCCCCAAGGGTGGGGCGTGGCGAGGCCCCCGGTCGAGTGCGCGAAGGGCATTTCGCGGGTGGAGTACAAGAAAAAAACCGAAGACGTTGCGGGCACTTAAACACAAACGAAACGAAGGGCATCGACACCTGACGAGACTGGGTGATAGCTCCATCCCGTTCGCGTCGAGCTGCCACCAGCCGGTCTCGAGCTCTCACATCCACATGTGGGTATCTCGAGAGCGGATGGGGTCCTCGACCCCGCCTTTCAGGCAGGGAAGTCTTCAAGACGGCTCACGATCACCCCGACCTCACGGTCGGTGCAATCCATCGCAGTAAGGTCCCCGATGCCAAAGTTACTCAGGGAGACCCGGTGTCTCCCATTTGGCGAGTCTCTTGAAGGCTGCGACCTCGCAGGCGTGGAGGAAGACGCCACGCGACTCTTCTCCACAGCCTGTGGATAACTTGTGGTGACCGTCACCGTTCTACACGGTGCGACATGGCAGTACGGGTAAAACGTTCCGGTCTCGCTGTCTGAGGGCAAAGAGGCCGGGGAACCAAGGGCACCGCATCGGGCCCCGCCACCGCGCGGGGCTCGCGGGGCTTCGTTGCCGCTGCGAGGGGCTCGGATCGGGATGATGGGGGCGGTGGGACTCGTGAACGTCAACGTGGAGCTGGAGGGGACGCAGGTCCCCGAACAACGGGCCGGGTCGGCGCTCCTGCCGACTCGTAGTGAGTTGAATTCGAGGGAAGCGGTGCAATCGCGGATGCAGACCCATGACGAGGGCGGCGGGCCCATGGCGCCGCCCGTGGCGCAGGAGCACGTCGTGCCGAGCGAAGCGCAGGACGCGTGGGGCTATGCCGTCGGGTGCACGCGCGAGAAATCGCCCGCGAGCTTCGACCAGTGGTTCTCGGGCGTGCAGTTCGACGGCCTGACCGACGGCGTGCTGAGCCTTCGCGCGCGCGACGAGTTCGTGCGCCAGTGGGTCGAGGACTACTTCCTCCCGACCGTCACCGACCGCCTCCGCGAGCACACGGGGCTCAGCATCCAGGTGCGCTGGATCATCGACGGGACGCTCGATCACCCCGTCGCCGACCGCCCGGCGCCCTTCACGCCGGTGCGACCGCGTCCGCTCTCCGTCCGCCCCGGCGCGCCCGACGACCAGCTGCCGGTCTCCTCGGGCGTCGACGCGCGCGGGCGCGGGCCCGACGGCGAGTCGGGCGTCCACCCGGTCGTGCCGGAGGCGTCGCGCATGGTGGCCGTGGCCCCGCCAATCGAGGGCCTCAACGCGAAGTACACGTTCGCCAACTTCGTCGTCGGGCCGTCGAACCAGCTCGCGCACGCCGCGTCCATGGCGGCGGCGGGCGTGGGGGGACGGCGGCACAACCCGCTCTTCATCTGCGGCGGCACCGGGCTGGGCAAGACGCACCTCGTCCACGCCATCGCGTACCGCATCCGCGAGGAGCGGCCGAGCGCGCACATCGTCTACATCAGCGCCGAGCGCTTCGTGAACGAGTTCGTGCAGGCCCTGCAGGACCAGCGGATGCACGACTTCCGCCGGCGCTACCGCGAGAAGTGCGATCTGCTCCTCGTCGACGACATCCACTTCCTCGCCGGCAAGACGCAGACGCAGGAAGAGTTCTTCCACGCGTTCAACGCGCTCCACCAGGCCTCGAAGCAGATCGTCGTCACGAGCGACAAGTACCCCCAGCAGCTCGACAAGATGGAGGAGCGGCTCGTGTCGCGCTTCCAGTGGGGCCTCGTCGCCGACATCCAGGCGCCGGAGCTCGAGACGCGGGTCGCGATCGTCCGCAAGAAGGCGCAGCTCGAGCACATCGAGCTGGCGGACGAGGTGTGCCTCTTCATCGCGCAGATGGTCCGCAGCAACGTCCGCGAGCTGGAAGGGACGCTCATTCGCCTGGCCGCCAAGGCGTCGCTCCTCGGTCGGGCGATCGACCTCTCGTTCGCCCGGACCGAGATCGCGGCGACCACGACCGCGCGCCCCAACGAGGCGAGCGTCGAGGACATCCAGCGGGTCGTCTGCCACCACTTCAAGCTCCGCTCGACCGACCTTCTGTCGAAGGACCGGCACAAGAGCATCGCGTTCGCGCGCCACGTGGCGATGTATCTCTGCAAGCACCGCCTGAAGTGCAGCTTCCCGGAGCTCGGACGCGCGTTCGGCAACCGCGATCACACGACGGTCATCAGCGCCGTTCGCAAGGTCGAGGCGCTCCGGTCGACCGATCCCGAGGTCCGCGCCCACCTGGAAGCCCTCGAGCGCAAGCTCGGCGCCGTCGAGTAGAAACCGGCGCTAGATCGTCACGCGCCAGGTCGTGCCTCCGCCGCCGGGGACGTCCTGCAGCTCGACGCCCATCGCGGTCAGCTCGGCGCGGATGGCGTCGGCCTTCGCGAAGTCCTTCTCGCCGCGGGCGTCGATGCGCGCCTTCACCTTCGCCTCGATGACCGCTGCGTCGAGGCCGCGGAGGCGCAGGCGCCGCGCGCGGGCCCGGGCGAAGAACTCGCTCGCGGGCGACTGCATGAGACCGAGCGGCGCGCAGCACGCGTCGAGGGCCTCGACCGTCGCCGCCGCGAGCGCGCGCGACACCGCCTGCGCCGCGGGGTCCTTCTTCTGCCGGGGGATCTGCATCACGATCTCGTTGCCGACCCGGGCCAGCTCGGCGATGACGCTGAGCGCGACGGACGTGTTGAGGTCGTTGTCGAGCGCGGTCAGCACGCGGTTCGCCGCCTGGCGCACGATGACCGCGTTCGCCGCCGGCCCCTCGTGGCTCGGGGCGGCGCCCTCCGCCGCCGCGACGAGCGCCTCGCGCGTCACGTAGAGGTACTCGACGCGCCGCTCCGCCTCGTCGATGCCCGGGAAGACGACGCGCCCGTCCGGCAGCTTCTCGAGGTCGAAGCTCACCGGGCCCCGGTAGTGCGCCCCGCAGAGGAAGTAGCGCAGCGCCTCGCCGTCGTTCCGGTCGAGCACCTGCGCGATGGTCACGAAGTTGCCGAGCGACTTGCTCATCTTCTCCGAGTCGACCTCGAGGAAGCCGGCGTGCATCCAGAGGCGCGCGAAGGGCTCGCCCCAGGCCGCCTCGCTCTGCGCGATCTCGTTCTCGTGGTGCGGGAAGACGAGGTCCATGCCCCCGCCGTGGACGTCGAAGTGCGGGCCGAGCGTCTTCTTCGCCATCGCCGAGCACTCGATGTGCCAGCCGGGTCGTCCCTTGCCCCACGGGCTGTCCCAACCGAGCGTGTCCGGCCCCGAGGCCTTCCACAGCGCGAAGTCGAGCGGATCGCGCTTCACCTCGCCCACCTCGACCCGCGCCCCCGACAGGAGGTCGTCGACCTTCCGGTGGCTCAGCTTGCCGTAGCCCGGGAAGGCGCGCACCGCGAAGTACACGTCGGTGCCCGTCTCCGTCTCTGCCGGGTAGGCGGCGCCCTTGTCGACCAGCTCGGACACGAGGGCGACGATCTCCGGGATCGTCTCGCTGACCCGGGGCTCGAGGTCCGGATCCAGGCAACCCGCCCCGTGGAGCTCGTCGGCGTTCACGAGCGACATCCGCCTCGAGAGATCCAGCGGCGCCTCGCCGCGCTCGGCCGCGCGCTTGAGGATCTTGTCGTCCACGTCCGTCACGTTGCGCACGTACGTCACCCGGAAGCCCCGGGCCCGCAGGAACCGGACGAGCACGTCGAACGCCACGAAGGTGCGCGCGTGGCCGGCGTGGGCGTGGTCGTACGTCGTCAGCCCGCAGACGTAGACGCGCACGTGCCCCGGCTCGAGCGGCTGCAACGGCTCCACCCGCTGCGTCATCGTGTTGTAGAGGCGAACCGTCGCGTTCGACATGGTCTGGGCGAATCTTCTAGCACGCGTGTTATTCCTTCGGGCAGGCATGCTGCGCGGCCTCCCCCTCGCCCTCGCCGTCCTCCCGCTCGCCGCCGCTGCCGCGGCGTGCGGCCACGGCGACTCGTTCGACGGGGGCATCCTCCACAAGGGCGACCTCTCCGTCCGCGTCGGCCCCATCCCCGCCCAGTGGACGCGGGTCCGCATCGAGGGCGCCGACCTCGCCTACCGGGACGAGGCCCGGGAGGGCTCGACCATGTTCGACGTGCGCTGTGGGCGGAGCTCCGACGCGCCGCTCACCGTGCTCACCGAGCACCTCATCATGGGGACCACCGGGCGCGACTTCGTCACCCAGGAGACGCTCCCGCTCGACGGCCGCGAGGCGCTCCACACGCTCATGCGCGCCAAGCTCGACGGCGTCCCGATGCAGTACGACATCTACGTCATGAAGAAGGACGGGTGCGTCTACGACCTCGTCTACGTCGCGCCGCCCGCGCGGTTCACCGCCGGCGCCGCCGACTTCGAGCGCTTCGCCACCGGCCTCCGCGCCACGTCGCCGCCCGTCGTCGCCGGCGGCAGCGGCCCCGGCGCCGCGAGCGACCCATGACGGTCGCGGACGACAACCCCCCCGAGTCCATCCCGCCCCCCAGCGCGCGCGGCTCGTTCATCCCGCCGCCCCCACCGCCGCCGTCGTTCGTCGAGACGTGGTCGCGGCGCAACGTGGCCTTCGTCGAGCACATGGGGGACATCGCGTCCCTCACCATGGGCGCCTTCCGCTCCATCGTGAAGCGGCCGCTCGAGGTGAGCTCGACCATCTACCAGATCGACTCCCTCGGCGTGCGCTCGCTCGGCATCGTCGCGGTCACCAGCATCTTCATCGGGATGGTCATGACCATCCAGTTCGCCTTCGGCCTGCAGCGCTTCGGCGGCATCGAGTACATCCCGCGCGTCATCGTCCTCTCCTTCCTCCGCGAGCTCGGCCCGACGCTCACCGCCATCATCGTCGGGGGCCGTATCGGCAGCGGCATGGCGGCCGAGGTGGGCGCCATGAACGTCACCGAGCAGGTCGACGCCATCCGCGCCCTCGGCGGGGACCCGGCGAAGAAGCTCGTCCTCCCGCGCGTCGCGGCCGCGATGATCGTCATGCCGCTCCTGAGCGTCTTCGCCGACGTCCTCGGCACGCTGGGAGCGCTGGCGGTGTGCGCCCTCGAGTACGACATCCGCCCGCGCCTCTTCATGCAATCGGCGCTCGAGACCGTGCTGCTGAGCGACCTCTTCTCGGGCCTCCTGAAGACGCCCATCTTCGGGTTCATCATCGCCATCGTCGGCTGCCACTTCGGGCTCACGACGCGAGGCGGCACCGAGGGCGTGGGGCAGAGTACGACCCGCACCGTCGTGGTCGTGTCGATCGCCATCCTCGTCGCCGACTTCTTCCTCACGCGGATCTTCGTGGCCATCCTGCCGGGGTGAGGCCATGATTGGGGCGTCATGCCGGACGGCGACTCCCACCCGGTCTTCACGCTCGAGGCGGTCAACGCGCTCGTGCCGCGCCTGCGCGCGTTCATGGAGGTCCAGATGGGCCGCCGGGGCGAGATCGAGCAGCGCCTCGAGAAGCTCGCGAACCTCCTCGGTGGCGCGCCGAACGACATCAAGGTCGAGCCGAACGACCCGCCGCCGGTGCGCGACCTGAAGCAGGACCTCGCCGATCACGTCGCCCGCTACCAGTCGGCGTGGAGCGAGCTCGAAGAGATGGGCGCGGTGCTGAAGGACCCCCGCACCGGCCTCGTCGACTTCTACGGCGACGTCGACGGCAAGCGCGTCTGGCTCTGCTGGAAGTACGGCGAGGAGGCCGTCACCCACTACCACGGGCTTCACGAGGGCTTCTCCGGGCGCAAGGCGATCGAGCCGGCCATGCGCCACCGGCACCTCAACTAGCGGCAGATGGACCGGGAGGGGGCGGCGCGAGCCATCGACGCGTTCCTGCGGGCGCTCGGGCGCGACCCGGGGCGCGAGCCCGAGCTCGCGGGGACCGGCGAGCGCGTCGCGCGCGCGTGGGCCGACGAGCTCCTCGCCGGCTACGCGGTCGACGCGGACGCGCTCCTCGCCGAGAACGTCCTCGCCGGCACCTCGGAGCTCGTCGTCGTGCGCGACCTCCCGGTCGCGACGATGTGCCCGCACCACTTGCTCCCGTCGACCGGCCTCGCCACGGTGGCCTTCGCGCCCGGGGATCGCCTCGTCGGCGTCGGGGCCGTCGCGCGCCTGGTCGACGCGTTCGCGCGGCGCCTCGCGCTCCAGGAGCAGCTCGGCGAGCAGGTCGTCCGCGCGCTCGAGAAGCACCTCCGGCCGCGCTGGGTCGCGTGCCGCATCGTCCTGTCGCACGCGTGCATGGTGGCGCGCGGCGAGCGGACCCACGGGGCCCGCGTGGAGACGGTCGCGACGCGCGGGGACGCGGCCGACCTCGCGCTGATCCACGGCGCGCTCGGGGTCGGCCGATGAGGCGCGTCGCGGCGACGACGACGCGCGGGGCACCGCGATGATCGGCGCCGTCCCCGAGGCGGCGCTCGCGTCGCTCCCGCTGTTCCCCTTGCCGCGCGTCGCGCTCTTCCCGCGGGCCATCCTGCCGCTCCACGTCTTCGAGCCGCGCTACCGCGCGATGCTGGCCGACGCGCTGGCGACCCACCGCTGCATCGCGATGGCCATGGTCGTCGACGAGGACGACGATCCGCCCACGATCGCGCGCGTCGCCGGCGTCGGCGAGGTGGTGCAGTGCGAGGAGCTGCCCGACGGTCGCTCGCACATCCTGCTGCGCGGTCTGGCGCGCGTGCTGCTCGACGAGCTGCCCTTCGTCTCGCCCTACCGCCGCGCGCGGGCGCGGGTGCTCGACGAGCGGCCCACGCCGGTGACCGACGTGGAGCGCGCGGCGCTGCAGGCGGCCGCCTCGGGCTTCGTGGCGGAGGTGCGCCGGCGCGACCTCGACGTGGAGCTCGAGCTCCCCGAGGGCCTCGACGTGGGCGGAATGGCCGACCTCTGCGCGCAGCACATCGTGCTCGACGCGGACATCCGCCAGGAGGCCCTCGAGCAGCTCGACGTCGCGTCGCGCGTGCGCCTCGTCACCGGGGAGCTCGTGTCGCAGACCGCCCGGCTGACGAGCGCGCGCGGGGGCATGAATTGAGGCTCGTGGGCCGCGTGCCACGCGCCCGCCTCGACGGCGGCGCGATGGTGCGGCTCGAGTGGCCGCCGTTCCACGTCCTCGTCGCCATCGTCGACGGGGCTCCGTACGCGATCGAGGACGCGTGCAACCACGCCGGCGCGAGCCTCACCGAGGGCACCCGCGAGGGGCGCTGCGTGAGCTGCCCCATGCACGGGTACCTCTTCGATCTGACGACCGGCCGCCTCGTCGTGCCCCGCGGCCTGTGCGACGACCAGCGCCGCCTCGTCGCCCGCCTCGAGGGCAGCGACGTCGTCGTGTGGGACCCCGGGCCGCCGGTGGACCTCGTGGGGGTCTGAAAGAAAAGTCGAAAAGGAGAGGAGGAGGGAAGGAGCAATAGAGTGGGTGTCCGTCCGTGAGTCTCGACCCATCCCTCCCTCCTTTCCCTCTTTCCCTCCTTTTTTCTACCTCTGCGAGGTCACTCGACGACGGTCACGTCGCCTTCGGGCAGCGTCCGGTAGTTCGCGTCGATGTACGTCATGACTTCCTCGAACCAGTCGTCGAGCTGGGCCATGGGGTGGCCGTTCACCGTGCGCGGCGAGTTCAGGTAGAACGTGCCCTGGATGCACTCCGGCTGCTGCGTCGTCGGGTCGATGCGGCACCGGCCGTCGACGTAGACGACGATCATCTTCGCCAGGCGCGTCGCGGCGGAGCGCTGCGAGTCGTTCATGTAGTTGCTCGTGATCGCGGCGGTCGCCTCGAGGTCCCGCGGGTCCTGGCCGTAGCCGTGGAGCACGTAGAGGACCGGGTACTGCTCGCCCCGCAGGCGCGTCGCCTCGAGGGCGTAGCCCGGCGGGAGCGTCACGCCGATGGGGCCCGTCCGGCCCGTCTTCGGCCCCGTGAAGTACGTGTTGCACGCGCCCGCGAGCTCGCACGCGACGCCGAGCTCGTTGATCGTCGTGGTCTCCCCGTTGAACCCGGGGTCGGTCGGGTCCTGGTCGAGCGAGTCCGCGAGCGTCCGGTCGACGTCCGTCCACGCGCTCGCCGCGGCGTAGAAGCTCGTCACCAGCCGGTAGACGATCTGGCTCCCGGTGCCCACGTGCTGCCCGTCGCCCTGCGCGATCATCGCCGGCGTCGCGTCGACGTAGCCGTACCGGAGGTGCGCCGCGCTCGCGACGTCGTTCCAGAGCACGTTCACCGCGAGGAACGAGTTCGGCTGCGTCGGGTCCGCACCGGGGAGGTTCTCGAAGTTGTTGTAGTACGCGGTCGACTTCACCGGCGTCCCGTCGGGGTTCTTCACCGACGCGACCGCCCCGATGAGGTGGTTGGCCACCGCGCCGAAGTTCGCCATGTCCCGCACCCCGCCGTCGGCCCACACCCCGAACCGCGAGAGCGCCGCCGCGTCCATCGGACCGCCCGGCGCGGTCGACTTGCCCATCAGGATCTGGTGCGGGTCGTTCGAGAAGAGCCGCTGCGCGCCCTGCGACAGCGTGAAGACGCCGTCCCCCTCGCCGAGGTCGTATCCGCCGTTCGACTGCTGCGGCGTGTTCGGCACCCCGTCGAGCCCCACGTCCTGGAACGGCTCCCCGAGCTCGTAGGTGTGGTTGTTCTCCGTCCCGCCCGGGTTCAGCTGGAAGTCGTAGTCGTCCTGGTTCGGGTCCGGGTTCGTCACCGGGTCGTACCCGGGCTCCTGCGGGTCGGCGAGGCCGTCCACGCCCGTGTCCTGGAAGGGCTCCTCGCCCTGCCGGATGACCGGCTCGCCGAAGTCGCGGATGCCGTTGCCGTTGAGGTCGACCGCGAGCGTGAAGTTGCTCGGGGTCTGGTTGCCCGCGGTCGACGGCGCCCACGTGTCGACGTACGGCGCGGTCCCGTCCTGCCCCCCGTCGCAGAAGCTGATGACCGGCAGCGACCCGGTCGGGTTGTACGACGCGTCGTAGAAGCCCGTCTTCGCCGTCCACACGTTCTTCGGATCGCAGCGCGACGCCAGGCACGCGCTCTGGACCGCCTGCTGGTCCATCTGCGTCGTCGCTTCCATCGCCTGCATCGCCGCGCTGTCGTCCTGGTCCGGCCCGATGGGGTCGATCGTGATCCCGCAGTCCACCGGCTTGCCCGTCGCCGGGTCGGTCACGCCCACGCCGGCGACGAACGGCGACGTCCCGGTCGGGCCGACCACCATGAACGGGATCGTCGGGTCCGCGTTCTGCCCGTTCGGGTCCCCGCCCATGATGAGGAAGTCCTCGAGGATCTGCGTCCAGCCCCCGCGGCTGAAGGAGCCGCCCGTGCCTTGCCCCGGCTGGAAGAACCAGTGATCGAAGTCCTCCGTGTGCGCGAACGACTCCCACAAGGGGTACATGTTCGGCGCGTACTTGGTGCAGTTGGGATTCGCGACGGTGCAGAAGCCGCCGAACTTGTATTGCTCGAAGTACCAGGTGAGCCAGGTGAGGTCGCTGTTGCCGCCCAGCGGGCCGATGCTGTCGAACTGGTCGTGGTGACGCGTCCCGAAGATGCCCGCGCCGCCTCCCCCCATCGAGATGCCGAGCACCGCGCGGTGCGTGAGGTGGCGCGAGATGGACGACGTGGCCGCCGTCGGGGAGACGGCCGCCTGGTACGTGCCGAACCAGGGCGACTCGAACGTCATCACCCAGTTGTTGTCGGGGAGCTCGGTGAACTTCGGGTTCGCGATCGTGATCACGCGCGGCGTCTTCGCCATCGGCCCGCTGTAGAGGACCAGGACGTGCCGCATGCGCGCGCCCATCGGCATCGCGGCCGGGTTGACCGGGATCGCGAAGTCGAGCTCGCGCTTCAGCGAGCGCGACACCCACGCCGTGTTCGCCGGCGTGAACGTCACCGCCGGCCCGAGCGCCGTCAGGCCGCCCGGGGCCTGCGGGGTCGTATCGCCGCCGCACGACACCGTCGCCCCGAACACCGGCAGCGCGAACTCGTCGGTCCGCGTGAACGCCCCCGGCGGTACGGAGAGCGACGCGTCGGCGAGCGTGCCCGTCCCGACGAGCGTCGTCGACGCCCCGGAGAGCGTCCCGGACTGCGTGTCGCTCGACCCGCACGTCGGAGCAGACGCGTCCGCGCGCACGTCGATGGGGAGGAAGCCCGTGAACGGCGTCGGGTCGGTCGGACGCTGCACGGTCACGGCCAGGGACGTCGACCCCTGCGCCTCGCCCGTCACGGTGAAGTCGAAGGTCGGGTGGCGGAGGTCGAGGGTCGCCGAGTCGGGCGTCGAGGCCACGGTCCCGTCTGCCACGGAGAAGCCGGCGGTGACCGGGGAGCAGAGGTCCGGGTCGACGACGAGCCGCGCCGGACGCGATTGCCCCGGGGCGACCACGATGTTCGGCGGGTCGAAGTGCACCAGCACGGTGGGGGCGGTGGTGGGATCGCACACCTCTCCCGGCAAGAGGGTGGTCGCCGAAGCGGCCGCCGGCCCCGGGGCGGGGGACGACGTGCATCCCCAGCCCACGAAGACGACGAGCGCAGCCCAACCGAGGCGCGTTGTCGCTCGCATGAAGTGCGGCGCACTGTAGCGCCAGCGGACCCCGCGAGCGTCTCATCTGAGGCGCGTTTAAAGAAAGTGCCCGCGCAGAGGGGCCGGGGGGGCAGCCGCACTCCACACGGGCGTCCATGCAGAGTGCAGTCCGCGTGCCACGACCCGTCGCACCGAAAAGCCGCGCGTGCGAGCGGTCGAGGTTCGCCGCGCCGTGCAACATTGCAAGGTCGCAACGCGCGCCCTTGCACGACAGCATGTCGCGCGCGACCGATTCACCGCACCGCGCATCGGAGCGAATAGCGCATTCGCGCGGAGAAGAGTGCGACGTCGATCGCGCGCGCGTCGCGCGGGACGGGCAGTGGTGTGCGCGGTCCGCCGACGATCGCCGGCGGGACCACCGCCGCGTAGAACTCCATCGAGCCGAGGAGCCGCTCCACGCACGCCCGCTCGCGCGAGAGGCGCATCCGGGCGAGCGGCGACTGGAGCGCGGCCTGCCACGTCGGACACAGGTCCGCCGGCGCGAGCGGCTCCGGCTCGCCGACCGCCCCCGACTCGAGGTCGACCGAGACGACCCACCGCATCGTCGCCGCGCGCTCGCCGTCCGGCTGCCCGTCGACCACGAGCCCCACCGTGTGCCCGTCGCTGCGCTTCCCGATGCGGAGCGCCGGCCGCGCCTCGATCGCCGCTCGCGGGACGCGGGCCACCTCGCGCGCCTGACCGCCGTCGGCGAGCCACACGACGGTCGCCGGCAGCTCCCCGGGCGCCTGCCACGTGGCGAGCACCCACCGGCCGCCGACCCGCGCCGCCGCTTCGACCTCCGGGAACGGATCGCCGCCCGGGCGATGCACCTCGAGCGGCGGGCGGTCGGTCTCCAGCGCGAGCACGTCGACCGACACCGGCGCGGCGGGGCGGCGGCCGAGCAGGAGCGCGTGGTCGGCGTCGTCCCCGGTCGCGAGCATCCAGCCGTTGCCGCCGCCCATGTTCATCTGGAGGCCGCGGCGCGCGGCGTCGATGCTCGTCCACGGCGCGGCGGCGGTCGCGCTCGAGCGCACCTCGGGCCAGCCGCCGAACGGCCACCCCCAGCGCACGCTCCATCGACCGAGCTGGTCCCAGTCGCCGCTCTTCGGGCCCCACGCGTAGACGTCCGCGAGCGCCGGGTTCCGCAGCGTCCGCTCGACGCCCGACATGACGACCTGCGAGATGCCCGCGTCGTCGGGCCCCATCGCGGGCGGCGCGTGCGCGAGGAACGGGGGCAGCTCGCCGAGCCCCGGCTGCTGCATCCCGATGACCCCCTGCGGGCCCCAGCGGCTGAACGACGGTGCGGTCAGGGTCAGCGTCGGGGGCGCGCCGCGCTTCGGCGGGGCGACGCGCTTCGGCTCGGGCGCCTTGCCCGACAGCGGCTCGCACGTGAGCTGGAGCCCCGGCGCCGCGCGCGGCGGCACGTACGGCGGCCGCGGCGACGCCTTCGGCGGAGCCTTCTCCGCCTCGCCCCAGCCGACGCGCATCCACCCCGCGGCGAGGCAGCCGACGGGCCCGCACGCGCGCTCGCGCGTCGCGCGCGCCGCCACGATCGGCTCCGGCACCTCGAAGTCCTTCCACGTCATCCCGCCGTCGACCGTCTCGGTCCCGCGCCGCGAGGCCGTCCAGCCGAGGCCCCAACGGCCCGACACGAACACGTCGCTCGCCGCGCGCACGTACGTCCCGACCGTCGCCGCGCCGTCGAGGCCGAGCTCGACGCCGAGCACCGACCCGCCCGCGTCGACCCACCCGCCGAGCACGCCGTCGCGCCGCTCCTCGAAGCCGTCCATCCAGAGCCCCACCCGGAGCGCGCGCGCCACGTCGGCGCGCAGCGCCGGCCACACGATGGGCACGTGGGTCGAGCGCTCGCCGTCGGTCACGGTGATGCGCGCGGTGGAGAGGTCCTGCCCGCGCGGCGGGCGCACGAGCGCGATGCGACCGTCGTGCAGCACGACGAGGCGCGCGCGGTCGACGTCGTCGCCGCGGAAGTGCATCTCCGTCCACGCGCCGCCGGGCGGCAGGAGGCAGAAGGCCTGGTCGCCCTCGGCGTCGCCCGCGGGCGCGTCGGCCGCGCACGCCCCGCGCGCGGCGAGGGCGCCGTTGCCGAAGGCGAGCACGGCGCGCGCGTCGTCCCACCGGCGCAGCTCGACGAGCCGCCCGCTCGCCGGCGCGAACCGGTAGACGACGGTGCGGCCGCGCGCCTCGCCGCACACGAAGCCGAACGCGCCCG
>JBEKGQ010000067.1:0-15490 GCA_050012715.1 Polyangiaceae bacterium | reverse complement strand
TAGTCCGCCTCGGGGGTGAGATCGCGCGGGCGCGAGGAGGGGCGGCCGGACGCGTCGAGCAAGACCGAGTAGACGTGATCGTGCCCCGGTTGCTCGTGGTCGTCCGTCCACGCGACGACCGCGCCCTTCGAGGTGACCGCCACCGCGGGGCGGCCGAGGTTTCCGCCGTACCCGAGGCGAGGATGCGAGAAGGCGACCATCTTGCAGGGGCCCGTCGTGGCGGCGCCCAGCTTCACCTGATCCAGGAACGACTTGCCGACGGCGCCGGCGCCGGCATCGGACGCCTCCTTGAACTTGCGCAGCGCCCCGTCCGCGTCCCCGGACGCCAGGAGTTGCTGCCCCTCTTCGATGGTGGTCATCCACTTCGGGAGCTCGGGCGGCGGTGGCGTGACCACCGCGGAATCCACGGTCGACGCGGATGGCTGCGGCGGGGTGACGGTGACGCTCGTGCTCGGGACGGGCACGGCGCCCGCCGGGTGAAGCACCTTCGCGTAGACGAGCCATCCCCCCACGCCGAGCGCGGCGAGGATCATCGCCGACACCCCGAACCGGGCGAGGCCACGGCCCGAGCGGGCCTGCGACAAGGGCGGCCCCTCGGGCGCGGCCGTGGGCGGCAGATCGGTCGCGCTGAGGGCAGGATTGCGCTGCGCCAGGAGCAGATCGATGGGCTCGCTCCCCCCTTCGACCTTCACGGTGTCGTCCGCCGCTCCCCCGCGCTCCTCGAGGTTCGCGATGGACTCGGGACTCTGCGACAGCGCGTCGAGCTCGATCTGGCTGGGACTACCCGCGTTCACCAGCGAGATGTGCGTGCCGAGGGCCTTGGCGAGATCCTCGGCCAGCTCCTTCGCCGTCTGGAACCGCTTGTCCGGATCCCGGTCGAGCGCCTTTCGGAACCAGACGTCGAACGCCGCCGGCAGGTCGAGGCGCATGCGGCTCGGCACCGGGAGCTGCGCCGCCGCGATGGCGGCGAACGTCATCGCGACCCCTTGATCGGTGTTCCACACCGGACGCCCGGTCAGGCACTCGAACGTCATGCACCCGAGCGCCCACAGGTCGGCGCGATGATCGACGCTCCCCTGCCCCCGCACCTGCTCGGGTGACATGTACGCGGGCGTGCCGAACACGGCGCCCTCGCGCGTGAGCCGCGCGGTCTTCTCGTCGGTCTTGACCGGCGAGTAGAACTTGGCGAGGCCAAAATCGAGGATCTTCGCGATCTCGTCGCCGTCCTCACCCTTGCAGAGGTGGATGTTCTCCGGCTTGAGGTCGCGGTGAACGATGTTCGCGGCGTGGGCTTTCATCAGCCCCTTTGCGACCTGGCCGATGATGCGCACCGTCGATTGCGGGTCGATGAGCCGCACCCGGGCCATACGATCGTAGAGGGACTCTCCCTCCAGGAGCTCCATGGCGATGAAGGGCCGCCCGTCCTCCAGGCGCCCGGAGTCGTACACCTCGACGATGTACGGACTCTTCACGCTGGCCGCGGCGCGCGCCTCGCGGAAGAACCGCTCGATGACGATGGCCGAGTTCGCGAGCTCTGCGGCGAGGACCTTGACGGCCAGCTTCTTGCCGATGGTGAGGTTTTCCGCCTCGTAGACGGCAGCCATGCCCCCCCGGCCAAGCTCCGAGATGACACGGTACTTGCCCACGAGCAGCGTACCGATGCCGATCTTGGTCTCTGGTTGCACGGCGGCCATGAAAAAGGGCGCGGGCGCCCTCGGGCTAAGAACTTACAGGCTTCGGGCGTCAGGCTCCAGGCTCCCGTGTCTGTTACGCTCTCGATACGTGAGCCCCGACGACGACGCACGCGAACGCCTCGCCGTGGTGGGGGAAATCGCGGCCGAGGTCGCGCACGAGCTCCGCAACGTCCTCCAGGTCATCTCGGCGAGCGCGTACGTCGCGCGACAGGAGGCCACGAAGGGGGACGCCCCCGCGACCCTGCCGCACGTCGCGAAGATCGAGAAAAACGCCCGGATCGCGCACGGGATCGTCGACGACCTGATGGCGCTCGCGCGCGGCGAGATGCTCCACTCGGAGCCCGTGCTCCTGGCGGAGATCGTGGTGGCCTCGAGGGACGACCTGACGCCCGATTCCGCGCAATGGGAGGACGCGCTGAAGCCTCACGATCTGCGGGTCCGCGCCCATCCGGGCCTGCTCGTGCGGCTGCTGCACGCGCTCTACGACAACGCGATCAAGGCGTCCGCGCCCCGGGCCCCCCGCATCGCCACCCGAGCTCGGTGCAGCGACGGCCGCGTCGTCATCGACGTGGCGGACGACGGGCCCGGGGTGCCGGCAGCCATTGCCGCGCGCGTCTTCGAGCCCCTCGTCACCGCCCGCCCCGGCGGTACGGGGCTCGGTCTGGCGCTCGCTCGGCGCATCGCCGCGGCCCACGGCGGGTCGATCGAGCTGCTGCCCGGGAGCGGCGGGGCGACGTTTCGTCTGGACTTGCCGGGCGTCTGAAGTGCCGGGGCACGAATGTCGGCGTGCGCACCTGCATGCCGACGGAGGCGCCGGAGGCGGGACGTCGGCTCAGCCGATCCTGACAGTCGGTTGTCAGGTTCTCCCCCTGCGCGACGGGACGATCGGATGCATAGTGGCCTCCCCATGTTGCCGATCCGTCTGCGCGGAGCCCGTACCCACAACCTCCGCAACGTCGACCTCGAGCTCGCGCCGGCCCAGCTCGTGGCGGTGACGGGTCCCAGCGGCTCCGGCAAGTCCTCGCTGGCGCTCGACACCCTCTACGCCGAGGGGCAGCGGCGGTTCGTCGAGAGCTTCAGCCCGTACGCACGTCAATTCCTGGAGCGCCTCGAGCGTCCGCCGATGGACGAGCTCGCACCCATCGCCGCCACGGTGGCGGTCGACCGGCGGGCGCCGGTCAAATCGAGCCGCTCGACCCTCGCGACCATGGCCGACCTCGAGCCGTACCTGGCGGCGCTCTTCGGCTGCGAGGCGACTCCGCGGTGTCCCGAGCACGACCTCGACGCGATCGACACCACCCCGCGGGACGCGGCCGCGCGCCTCGCCGACTCGCTCGACGGGGGCCGCGCCCTCGTGACCTACCCGGTACGGGCCGACGACGCCGAGCAGTTCCTCGAGCTCCGCGAGAGCCTCGCGAAGGACGGCTATCGACGGCTCGTCGTCGCCGGCGCCGTGCGCGAGATCGACGAGGTCCGCCCCAGCGAGGCGACCGGACCGGGCGTGCGCCTCGAGGTCGTCGTCGACCGGGTCGGCGTGAGGGCCCGCGACGCGAGGCGTCTGCAGGAAGCCATCGAGGCGGCGTGGTCGCGGAGCGGCGGTCGCGCCGAGCTACGCGCCGAGAGCGGCGCGCACGTGACCGTCGCCCGCGGCCTCGTCTGCCCCGAGTGTGCGCGCGCCTTCGATCCCCCGCGGCCCGGCCTCTTCTCCTACAACTCCCCCTTCGGCGCGTGCGAGCCGTGTCGAGGATTCGGTCGCGTCATCGCGATCGACTGGGACAAGGTCATCCCCGACCCGAACAAGACGCTGGGCGGCGGAGCGCTCAAGCCCTGGAGCGGCCCGAGCACGACGTGGGAGCGGGGTGTGCTCGAGAAGTTCTGCAAGAAGGTGAAGATCCCGCTCGAGATTCCCTGGGCCAAACTGCAGAAGGCGCAGCGCGAGGCCGTCCTCGCGGGCGAGGGGACGTGGCATGGCGGCAAGTTCCCGGGCGTGCGTGCGTGGTTCGAGTGGCTCGAGACGCGCACCTACAAGATGCACGTGCGCGTCCTCCTCTCGCGGTACCGGCAATATGCGGTGTGCACGGCGTGCCGCGGCTCGCGCCTCAACGCGACCGCGCTCGCCTACCGGGTCGCGGGGCTCGACCTCGGCGGATGGCACGCCCTCACGGTCAGCGAGGCGCTCGAGAAGACGCGCGCGCTCACGGCCCGCAGCCCCCAGGGCAAGCGCGTGAAGGATCAGCTCGCGTCGCGCCTGGGCTTCCTCGACGAGGTCGGCCTCGGGTACCTCACGCTCGACCGGCAGGCACGCACCCTGTCGGGGGGCGAGGCGCAGCGGGCGGGGCTCACCACCGCGCTCGGCGCCGCGCTGACGGGGACCCTCTTCGTGCTCGACGAGCCGACGGTGGGTCTGCACGCGACCGACGTGCCCGCGCTCGCGCACGTGATGAAGGAGCTGGCGCGCGCCGGCAACACGGTGATGGTGGTGGAGCACGAGCCGGCGATCGTGCGCGCGTGCGAGCGGGTCATCGAGATGGGACCCGGCGCGGGCCCACAGGGAGGAAGCATCCTGTTCGACGGCACCCCCGCGGAGCTCGCGAAGCGGAAGGACCTGCCGACGGGGAGGGCCTGGGCCGCGTCGCACGACGCGCCGGGGGCGAGGCGCGAGGCCAAGGGCTGGCTCGGCATCCGCGGGGCGCGGGAGCACAACCTGCGCAACGTCGACGCCGACATCCCGCTCGGCGTCGTGTGCGCCATCACGGGGCCGAGCGGCTCGGGCAAGTCGACGCTCGCTCACGAGGTCCTCTATCGCGCCGTCGCGCGCGCCTTCGGCGATCTTTCCGTCGACAAGCCCGGGGCCCACGACCGTCTCGACGGCATCGGGGCGCTGTCGCGCGCGGTGCTCGTCGATCAGTCCCCCCTCGGCCGGACGGCGCGAGGCAACCCGGCCACCTACGTGAAGGCGTGGGACCGCGTGCGGGCCTGCTTCGCCGCGGAGCCCGATGCGGTGCGGCGGGGGCTGACCGCGGCGCACTTCTCGTTCAACGTCCCCGCCGGCCGGTGCGAGGAGTGCGCCGGGGAAGGCTACGAGACGGTCGAGATGCAGTTTCTCGCCGACGTCCAGCTTCTCTGCCCGGTATGTCAGGGCAAGCGGTTCAAGCCGGAGGTGCTGGCGGTCAAGCACCGGGGCAAGACGATCGCCGACGTGCTCTCGATGAGCGTCGACGAGGCGCTGGCCATCTTCGATCCGCCGGATGCTCGCGACTACGTCCTTCGCCGCACGCTCGATCCCATCGTGCGCGTAGGCCTCGGTTACCTGTCGCTCGGCCAACCGCTCTCGACGCTCTCGGGCGGCGAAGCCCAGCGGCTCAAGCTCGCACGCGCGCTCAGCGAGCAAGCGAGCGGCACGCTCTTCGTGGTCGACGAGCCGAGCGCCGGCTTGCACGCGGAGGACGCCGCGTACGTGGTGCGCACGCTGCACACCCTCGTCGACGAGGGGGCGAGCGTCGTCGTCGTCGAGCACGACCTCGACGTGATCCGCGCGTGCGACTGGGTGCTCGACCTCGGCCCGGGCGGTGGGCCGCACGGCGGGTTGCTGGTCGGCGCCGGTACGCCGGAGCAGATCGCGGCGAGCGAGACGCGGACCGGCACCGCGCTCAGGGACTTCGCCGCGAGAAGGGTCGACCGCGACGACGCTCGACCGTCGCTGCGCCCGCCGGCCCCCCCGGTGATCGCCGTGTCCCACGCGCGCGAGCACAACCTCAAGGACGTGAGCTGCGCCATCCCCCACGGTCAGGTGTGCGTGGTCACCGGGCCGAGCGGCTCCGGAAAGTCGTCGCTCGCGTTCGACGTCGTCTTCGCCGAGGGGCAGCGGCGTTTCATGGAGACGCTCACCCCGTACGCGCGCCAGTTCCTGCCGACGCTCCCGCGGCCCGACGTCGACTCGGTCACCGGGGTTCCGCCGTCGATCGCGCTGGAGCAGCGCACCTCGCGCGGCGGCGCGAACTCGACGGTGGCGACCGTGACGGAGGTGGCCCATTACCTGCGGCTCCTCTACGCCAAAGTCGGCGAGCTGCACTGCCCGGCCTGCGACACGGTGGTCGCGCCGGTGAGCGCCGACGCCCTCTACGAGCGCCTCGCGCGCTCCCGCGAAGCCAGGCCGAGGACCGTCTACGCGCCGGCGGTTCGCGCGCGGAAGGGCACGTACCTCGATCTCTTCACGACCGCCTCGCGCGCCGGCGTGAAGACCGTGCGGGTCGACGGGAAGATCGTCCCCACCGACCCGCCGCCGAAGCTCCTGAAGACCAAGGAACACACGATCGACCTCATCGTGCACTTCGGGAAGCTCTCGGCGCTCGACCGGCCGACCTTCGACCGGGCGCTGGCGTGGGGCGCGGGAGCGCTGCGCGTGGCGGAGGGCCCGCCGAGCGTGAAGGCCAACGGGCACGAGCAGCTCCTGTCGACGGCCCGGGCGTGCCCCGCGTGCGGCACGGGCGTGCCGGAGCTCGATCCGCGGTGGTTCTCGTTCAACACGAAGCAGGGTCGCTGCGGTGACTGCGAAGGCACCGGCGTCGAGGGCGGTCCGGAGGCGCTGGAGGAGGAGGGGCCGCACGCCGTCTGCTCGACGTGCCGGGGGACGCGCCTCGCCGCGCTGCCGAGGGGCGTCCGGCTGCACGGAGCCACGTACGCGGAGACGACGACCCGCTCGGTCTCGGGCGCCCTCGCGCTGGCGCGTCAATGGACCTTCGCGGGCGGCCACGCCGCGATCGCCAAGGCCCCGCACGCGGAGCTGCTCCGCCGCCTCGCCTTCGTCGAAGAGGTGGGCCTCGGCTACCTCGCGCTCGACCGCCCGGCGTCCACCCTCTCCGGCGGCGAGATGCAGCGCCTTCGCCTGAGCGCGCAGCTCGGCAGCGGCCTCACCGGCGCCCTCTACGTCCTCGACGAGCCGACCATCGGCCTCCACCCGCGCGACACCCAGCGCCTCCTGCGGAACCTCCGCAGCCTGGCCGACATGGGATCCACGGTGCTCGTCGTCGAGCACGACGCGGAGACCATCCGCGCCGCCGACCACGTGATCGATCTCGGCCCGGGCGGGGGGCGCAACGGGGGCCACGTCGTCTCCGAGGGACCGGCGGCGCAGGTCCTCTCGGACCCGAAGTCGCCGACGGCGCGCGCGCTGAAGGAGACCGCGCAGGTCGAGCGCCCGAAGCGACCCATGGCCGACGCGTGGATCGAGCTGACCGGCGCTCGCGCGCACAACCTCCACGACGTGACGTTCCGCGTCCCGGTCGGCCGCCTGTGCGTCGTCGCCGGCGTGAGCGGGTCGGGCAAGTCGACCCTCGTGCGGCAGGTGTTCTACCCCGCGCTGCGCCGGGCGCTGAAGCTCGTGGCCCCTCAGCCCGGGACGTTCGACGCCATCAAGGGCACGAAGGCCGTGAAGCGCGCGCTGGCGGTGGACCAGTCGCCGATCGGCCGCACGCCGCGCAGCGTGCCAGCGACGTTCCTCGGCGTGTGGGACGAGATGCGAAAGCTCTTCGCGTCGCTGCCGGAGGCCAAGACGCGCGGCTACACGTCGGCGAGGTTCTCGTTCAACAGCGGCGGAGGCGGCGGCCGGTGTACGGCATGCGACGGCCAGGGCACCATCGTGGCCGAGATGCCGTTCCTGCCGGACGTCGTCGCTCCGTGCGAGGCGTGCGGAGGATCGCGCTTCGAGCCCTCGACGCTCGAGGTGCGCTACGCCGGCCTCTCCATCGGCGACGTGCTGCACCTGCCCGCGCAGGACGCGGCGCAGCTCTTCGCGAACCACCGACGCATCGCGCGCCCCCTGGCGACCATGACGGACCTCGGCGTCGGCTACGTGCAGATCGGCCAGGGCTCCAACACCCTCTCGGGCGGCGAGGCGCAGCGGCTCAAGCTGGCGGCCGAGCTGACCGCGGGGGCCGCCCACGAGCCGACGGTGTACGTGCTCGACGAGCCGACGACGGGCCTCCACCTGTCCGACGTGCGCCGCCTCCTCGGCGTCATGGAGCGGCTCGTCGAGCGCGGGGACACGCTGGTCGTCATCGAGCACCACCCCGACGTCATCGCGTGCGCGGACTGGGTGGTCGAGCTCGGGCCCGAGGCGGGCGAGCACGGGGGGCGGGTCGTCTTCGAGGGGGAGCCGCGGAAGCTCTCGCGCGCGAAGACCGCGACCGGCCGCTACCTCGCGGGCGAGGCCACTCAGGCTATGCTCCGGGCCCCATGAGCAGCAGCGACCCGCGAACCCTCGTCGTCGACAATCCGTTCACCGGGGAGCCCGCGTGCGAGGTCCGGCTCGCCGACGAGGCCTTCATCGGGGCGACGCTCGATCGCGTGCACGAGGCGGCGCAGGCCTGGCGAGGGAGCCGCCTCGCGGACCGCATCGCCCTCTGCGAGCGCGCGGTCGCGCACATGGAAAAGGCCGGCGACGGCATCGCGCGGGACATCACGCGCATGATGGGTAAGCCGCTCTCGCAGGCGATGGGCGAGGTGAAGACGTGCGCGTCCCGCGCCCGGTTCATGATGAGCATCGCCGAGGCGTCGCTGGCCGACGTCGTCCTCCCGCCGATGCCGGGCTTCGAGCGCCGCATCGTGCGCGAGCCGCTGGGCGTCGTCTTCGACCTGCCCGCGTGGAACTACCCCCTGCTCACCGCCGTCAACTGCTTGGTCCCGGCGGTGCTCGCGGGCAACGCCGTCCTCCTCAAGCACAGCCCGCGCACGCCCCTCTGCGGGGAGCACTTCGCGCGCGCCTTCGCCGCGGCCGGCGCCCCCGACCACCTCGTGCAGGCGCTCGACTGCGACCATCCGGCGAGCGAGCGCATCGTCGGTGACGACCGCGTCGACCACGTCGTCTTCACCGGCTCGATCTTCGGCGGTCATCGCATCGTCGAGGCGGCCGCCAAGCGCTTCCTCCACCCGGGCCTCGAGCTCGGCGGCAACGATCCGGCCTACGTCGCGCCCGACTGCGACCTCGAGAAGACGGTCGAGAACGTCGTCGACGGCGCCATCTACAACGCGGGACAGAGCTGCTGCGCCGTCGAGCGCGTCTACGTGCACAAGTCCGTCTACGGACGATTCCTCGAGATGGCCGAGCCGCTCGTACGCGCCTACGTCATGGGCGATCCGATGAGCGACCGGACCACCCTCGGGCCGATCGCGCAGCCGGCCCACGTCCCCGAGCTCGAGGCCCTGGTGCAGGACGCCAGGGCCCGCGGCGCCCGCATCCTCGCCGGGGGCAAGCGCACGTCGGTCGACGGGCGCGGGCGCTTCTTCGAGGCGACGCTCGTGGCCGACTGCAACCACTCGATGAAGCTCTTCCGGCAGGAGTCGTTCGGGCCGATCCTCCCGGTCATGGCGGTCGAGTCCGACGAGGAGGCCCTCGCGAAGATGAACGACTCGCGCCTCGGCCTCACCGCCAGCGTATGGACGCGCGACCGCGACCGGGCCGCCCGTTTCGCGAAGGCGCTCGAGGCGGGGACGGTCTTCATGAACCGCTGTGACTACCTCGATCCGGCGCTCCCCTGGAGCGGGTGGAAGGACTCCGGACGTGGCGCCGGCCTCAGCGCCCTCGGCTTCGAGGCCCTCACGCGCCCCAAGGCCGTGCACTTCCGGCTCGGCTGGTGATGCGCGTCCACGGTGGCGGTGCTGGATGGCCAGCCCCACAGGCTCGCTCGCGACTCGCCTGGAGCGCCGCTCACTGCGCGGTGATCTGCGCCGGGGCGATCACCTCGCCGACGACGCAGCCGTCCGCCGTCGCCGGGCAGCTCGCCTGCAGGAAGGCGACGTTGACGAGGAGCATCTGCCCCGAAGGCGAGACGTAGCTTCCGGGGATGGTCGCCGTCGTGGCGTCCTCGTCGAGCGGCGCGGCGAGCTCCCAGGCCGGCGACCACCCGCCGGTCGCCATCGTGTAGAGCTGGACGAGCTCCTCGTCGGCCATCGGCTGCGCGGGCCACGCCACCGTGAGCGGCTGGTTCGCCGGCACGGTCGTGCTGGGCATCGGAGCCGTGAGCACCGGCGAGAACGACGCCGACCCCGCGACGAGCTGCCAGGTCGACGGGCTGCTCCCGCCCGGCGTCGTCGCGGTGATCGTGTACGTCGCCTGCGCGGTCACCGGCGGGGAAAAGCTCGCGTAGTAGCCGTCGGTCGGGCTGCCCGGAATGCTGGTCCACGGCATCGCGACCGCCGTCCCGCCGATCGCGATCGAGACGGTGGCGCCCTGGAGGGGGGCCCCCGTGGCCGGATCGAAGAGGAACGCGGCGGCGGACTCGACCTCCTGGGCCATCCCCGACGCGGCCTGCGCGAGGACCGTGAGCTGCGCCGGCTTCACGAGCGACGCAACCGGGGCCCCGCTGGAAGGAACCTCGAGCGGCCCGACGAAGCTCGCCTCGGCCTGCGGCTGTCCGAAGTCGGCCACGATCTCGACGAAGTAGTGCGCCCACGGGTCGAGGCCGTCGAAGACCCACGCGCCGTTCGGGTCGAGCGGGATCGTCTGGAGCGGGGTGGTGCCCGTCGCCGGGAACTCGCGAAACAGGCTCGCCTGGAGCTCCTGCGGCGTGGCGGTGAAGCCCTGCAGCGTCACGGTGCCCTGCAGGCACGTCGTATCGCCGTCGCCGCACGAGGGTCCTGGCCGGTTTCCGCTCGTCACGCAGGCCGCCGACACGAGCAGCAGGCACGCGAACGCGAGCCTCACGGGTGGCCCACCCCGTCGACGCCCTGCTGGACCTGCTCGCAGCGGGCCTCGCACTCCTGGTCGTCGACGCACTGCTTGGTGCAGTCGGGGAACGAGCCCCGTGCGCGCGAGCACGCCGGATCGCGCTCGCAGCGCATCGGGTCCCTCGCCCGCGCCGCGGCAGTCGGGCTCCCGCACCCCGACGCGAGTCCCGACACGAGCAAGACTGCCGCCCACATCCTCATCTCGAGTCTACCCCTGGGGCGGGTTGGTCACCGCGGGACGGTTCTTCAAGCATTGCTCGAGCTGCGGCTCGAGCCCCTTCGCCGCCGGGGGCACGCGCGGGCGACCCATCACCGGCGCGAACTCTCGCGACCAGTCCACCCCGTTGTCGCTCACGCTGAGCCAGACGAAGAGCGCGCGCCCGCGGATGTTCGCGAAGGGCACCCCGCCCCCCTGCCCGCCAAACCACATCCGCGAGTCGTGGCTGTTGTTCCGGTTGTCCCCCATGACCCACACCTCGCCCGGCTTGGCGAAGAAGGGGCCCTGGTACTCTGGGAACGCGCCCGACGCGTGATCGTAGAACGTCAGGTACGACTCGGCGCCGAGGTACTCGACGTAGAGGTCGCCCTCGTGATGGGAGATCGGCGAGTCGTAGTCGTTGTACGACCAGGCGCCGACGCGGCAGCTCGGCACCTCCCACCCGTTGATGATCGGGTGCCCGTTCTTCGCCTCGAGCTTGTCACCCGGCAGGGCGATGACGCGCTTGATGAAGTCCTGCTCCGGGTGCTCGGGGAACGCGAACACCATCACGTCGGCCCGGTGGGGCGGCATCGTCGTCCAGACGCGCGACGTCGTGTACGGGATGGCCGGGCCGTAGCTGAACTTGTTGACGAAGATGTGGTCGCCGACCATGAGCGTCGGGATCATCGATCCGCTCGGGATCTTGAAGGCCTCGATGACGAACGCGCGCAGCGCGAAGGCGACCGCCACCGCCATCAGGATCGCCTCGACGTACTCGCGCACCTCGCTCTTGCGCCACCGCCCGAGGCGTACGTCGACCTCGCCGTCGGCGCGTGTGAGGGCGGCCATGAACGCCTCCTGGTCGAAGGGGACCTGCTCCATCCGCTCGCGCAGCGCCTGGAGCTCGCCCCGCACCCGCTCGCGCTCCTTCGCGGTCAGGTCGCGAACCACCGCCTTGTCGTTCTTGGCGAAGATCATCTCCGCCTCGTCGAGCAGCGAGCGGGCGCGCTCGAAGGGACCGCGCAGGTGCTGCGGCACGTCCCCCCGGAGCGGCGCGTGCGCGTGCCTCGCCAGCGGGAGCTGGTGGCGCGCGCCCCAGAGCGCGATCTCGAACGCCGTGAAGAGCACGATGCCGACCGGCACCGGCTGGGCGCGCACGACGCCCTGGATCCACCCGAAGGCGCCCGTGACCTCGGCCCCGCTCGGCGGCGTCAGCGTCCACACCATGATGCAGGCGAGGACGATGGGGAGGATCACGAACCACAGCCCCCAGTAGGTGTACCGGAGGAGACGCGACCGCTTGGGCCCTGCATCGAGCGCGACCGCCTCCGTCGCCTCCGCCACGTCCTCGGCGTCCTTCGACCGCGCGCTCGAAGTCCCGTTCACGGCTTCCTTCGGGCCAACGCCGTTCGACGCGGCGCTCCCCGACGAGGGCGGGGTGCTGCTCGTCCGGTCGTCGTCGCTCGAGGATTCTTCCGTGGTCAAGGCATGTCACCGATCTGGATCGCGTAGTTGACGACGGCGGCCGACGCCGTCCCGAAGGGCAAGGCGGGCTGAACGGCGGTGGTCGTGTTGTCGATCACGACATAGTACATACCCGGGGGAACCGGGACTGCACGCTGGTATTGAACGCCGTACCGCACGACGTCGGTCATCAGGGCCGGCCCGGGGAGCGGCCCCACCGGCCCATAGTTGAGGTAGGCCTGCAGCGCGACGTCGCCCTGCGCCTTCGGCATGAGCATCACGTTCACGGTCTGCTGCCCGTCGAGCATCATCGAGACGTAGATCGCGCGCTTGGCGTCCTCGACCCGGATCGGCCCGAGGAAATCGCGCTCGCCGCCGCTCACCTGCGTCCGGAGGCTCTCGACCGTCACCCGGTCCGTACCGTGGATGTTGTACGGGTGCATCGGCCGGCGCCCGAGCGGCACGTGGCCGACGTCGAAGTCCTGCCCGCCGTCGGCGAACTGGATGACCGTGAAGCCCTGCGCGAGCTGACCGGCGACCATCTGCTGGCCGAAGTTGTCGGCGTAGGGCGTGATCCAGCCCTGGAGGAGGTTCGCGCCCGGCATCTCGATCTGCATCACGTGGAACACCGGCGGCGAGACGTTGCGCGTGTCGAAGTACGCGTAGATCGAGTTGTCGTCGGCGCAGCGAAAGTCCTGGTCGTAGCGGAGGTTCGCGGCCGACGAGAAGGTCACCTTGCGGGACAGGTTCGTGAACGCGTACCCCATGCCGTCGAACTGGACCCAGAGGTCGCCGTTGTCGAGGACCTGCTGCTGGCAGTGCTGCGGGAAGAAGCGGCCCGTCACCGGCGCGTCGGGGGCGAGCCGCAGCGGAGCGCTCCGCGTCGTCATCTGCTGGCAGAACTGGCTCAGACCGAAGGCCATGATGTTGCGGCGCATCGTCCGGTTCGAGGGATCGTTGATGGGCCCCCCCAGCTTGCACACCGAGTTGGCCGAGCAGGCGACCGAGCCGACGGCAGAAGTGGCCATCGCCGTCGCGAGGAAGGCGATGCTGACGGAGCGTCCGCGCATCGCTCGAAGCATAGCGTGATACCGTGGGATCGATGACCTCCAAGGTCGCCGTGCTGGGTGCCGGCGCGTGGGGAACCGCGCTGGCGAAGCTCCTGGCCGACAAGGGAGCGCACGCGCCGGACGCCTCGCGCGTCGTGCTGTGGTCCCGCCGGCGCGAGCTGTGCGACGCGGTCAACGCGTCGGGCGAGAACGCGCGCTACCTCCCGGGCGCGGCGCTGCCGAAGAGCCTCGTCTGCACCGACGATCTCGGCGAGGCCATCGGCGGCGCGGACATGATCGTCTTCGTGGTCCCCAGCCACGGGACGCGCGACGTCGCCCGGGCCGCGGCCCCTCACGTGGAGAAGCTCGCGCGCGCCGGCGGTGGCATGGCGGTGCCCATCGTCAGCGCGACCAAGGGCATCGAGAACGATTCGCTCATGTTCATGGACGAGGTGCTCGCCGCGGAGCTCCCCTCCCATGCGCGAGGCGGGCTCGCGTTCCTCTCGGGCCCGAGCTTCGCCAAGGAGCTCGCGGGACGCATGCCCACCGCGGTGGTGATCGCCGCGCGGGACCCGGACGTCCGCGCGCACGTGATGACGCGGTTTCACACGCCCTACATGCGCACCTACGCGAGCGAGGACATCCCCGGCGTCGAGTGCGGCGGCGCGCTGAAGAACGTCATCGCCATCGCGGCCGGCATCGTCGACGGCATGGGCTTCGGTCACAACACCCGCGCCGCGCTCATCACGCGCGGCCTCGCGGAGATCGCCAGCATCGCCATGGCACGCGGCGGCTCGGCGCTCACGCTGGCGGGCCTCGCGGGCATGGGCGATCTGCTGCTCACCTGCACGGGAGAGCTCTCCCGGAACCGCACCGTGGGCTACGAGCTCGGCAAGGGCCGCAAGCTCGTGGACATCCTCGCCGGCCTCGGTCACGTCGCCGAGGGCGTCAAGACGGCCAAGAGCGCCTACGATCTCGCCGGGAAGCTCGGGGTCGACATGCCCATCACGCGCGAGGTGCACGCGGTGCTCTACGAGGACAAGCCGGTCCAGCAGGCCGTCATAGACCTGATGTCGCGCGAGCTCGGGCACGAATTCGACCCCCGCGCGGTCGCGAGGGCTACGTTGCGATGAGGCTTCGATTGCACCGGTAGGGGGCAACGCCCCCGGAGGTCTGAGGATTGAATCGATGCGCCGGCGGGCACGTCGACCGTACGAGGAGAAGAGCATGCGGGCATCCAGAGTGTGGGCGGGGTCGCTGGCTGTTCTCGCTGCCTTGGGCGTCTCGTCGGTCGCTTCGGCCCAGGTGCCGCAGCCCTATCCGCAGCCGCAGGCATATCCCCCCCCGCAGACCTATCCGCCGGCGCAGCCCGTGCCCGGGCAGCCCCTGCCGGCGCCGACCTATCCCCCGCCCCAGACCTACCCCGCTCCCTATCCTCAGCAGCCGGCCCAGCCCTACCCGGCCCAGCCCTACCCGGCCCAGCCCTACCCGGCCCAGCCCTACCCCGCGCAGCCTTACCCCGGGGCCTACGGGCAGCCTCCCGCGGCCGGGTACGGCCAGCCGTACCCGCCCTATTACCCGCCGCCCGTTCGCCCGAAGCGCCCGAAGCGGAGCTACGGCGAGATGGCCTACCTCTACGGCGTCGGCGCCGCCTATGGCTTCGGGACGGGCGTGTGGCTCGACTCGCTCGCCAAGGTCAACGACCCGGGCCTCTGGGTGATCACCCCCATCGTGCTCGGCGTCGCCGCCCCCGTCGGCGCCTATTTCTGGGACCGCTACGACGAGTTCGACCGCGGCGTCGCCTCCTCGATGGCCACCGGGCTCCTCCTCGGCGGCGTCGAGGGCGTCGCCATCGGAGGGCTCCAGTGGCAGCTCACCGGCAACGGCGGGCCCAACACCTGGCAGTTCTCGACCGACACGTCGGTCACCTTCCTCGCTGCCACCGCCGGTGGTGCCGCGGGCTACTTCTTCGGCGAGTACGACCACCCCGATCCGCGCAGCCTCGGCCTCATCGCGAGCGGGGCCGGCTTCGGCACGGCGTTCGGCGTCCTCTTCGGGACGGGGGTGAACAGCGCCAACGGCGCCGCCGCCTGGGGCTTCGCCGGCTACAACGCGGGTATCGTCGCCACCGGCATCCTCGCGACGCAGTGGACCCCGTCGTGGACGACGCTCAAGTACATGTGGCTCGGCGATGTGCTCGGCACCATCGCGACGACGCCGGTGTACCTCTTCTACATCGGCAGCAGCGCCGACCCGCGTCACGGGCTCATCGCCAACGCCCTCGGCGGCGTCGCCGGCATGGCCATCGCGGGGGCCATCACCGCCTACTGGAAGGACCCGGTCACGACGTCCGAGTGGAC
>JBEKGQ010000066.1:0-15618 GCA_050012715.1 Polyangiaceae bacterium | reverse complement strand
TCGTCGCGAGCGGGAAGCTCTGGCTCACGAACTGCGCGGCGTAGTCCGACGCCGCCGCCTCGCACGAAGGCAGCACCCCCTCCGCGTACGAGATGCGCGTCGACTGATCGCACGTGCCGCAGCCCTCGAAGTCGGTCTCGAAGGCGACCGTCGCGTCGGTGACGTTCGTGCTCGCCTTGAGCGACGCGAGGCCGTAGCCGGAGAACGTCGTCAGCTCGTACCAGATGAAGTCGAGCTGCAGCGTCAGCGCGTCGACCGACTGCCCCTGCTGGCTGGCGTACCACTCGGCGTTGTCGTTCGCGTCGGTGTCCCATCGCCCGCCGACGGACCACTGCGCGATGCCGCGCCCGGGGCCGCCCGCCTGCACCGCGGTCGGATCGACGCCGGACTCCTGGTCGAGGTTCCCGACGATGCCGGCGGCCTGGTAGTTGGTGAGCCCCTTGCCGACGAAGTAGTTGCAGGCGGTGACGTCGTTGGCGAAGAGGTCCGCCTGCGCCGTGCCCGTGGGCTCTCCTGGACCGGCGGGACCGGCATCGCCGCAGCCGGCGAGGGCGAGGATGGCGACGCCGAGGGAGAACGCGACCGGGCGCCGGCGAGAGAAGCGGGGCGTGGGGAGCATCGCAGCGCGTTACGCAACCGGCGTGCCCCCGCGAGGACGCCGATTTTCACGGGAAATCGCGATGGTACGCCGCAGAACCACCCGCGGGAGGTCGCGACCCTCACGCGACGTCACGCGAGCGACGGCGCGCCAGCACCGCGAGCGCGATGGAGAGCCCGAGGAGCCCGAGGCCGCCGCCCTCCGTCCGACCCGCCACGAGGCACCCGCATCCGCTGGAGTGGCCCGGAGACGACGTTGCCGTCCCCGCACCGCCGTCGCCGCCGCTGCTTCCGCTCGATGCTCCGCCGCTCGAGCCTCCGCTGCTCGAGCTGCTGCTCGCGCCGGCCTCGGCCCCGCCGTCGGGCGACCCCGCGCTTCCGCCGTCGGGGCTCGGGATGACGACGGTGCCGTACTCGAACGCGCCGATGTCCTGATCGGCCACGCGCGTGACGCTCGAGAGCGGCTGCACGTACTCGAGCGTCGGCGTCAGCGAGAACGACCCCGCGGAGCCGGGAGGCACGGCCTTGCCGATGGCGGGCGAGCCCGAGAGCAGGTGGTAGTCGTACATCGCAGGGTCGACGAACATCGGCGTCGTCGTCGCCAGGTTGTCCGCCGAGAGCATCCCGGTGCTCGAGAGGGTGCCCGCGCCGACGAACAGGTTGTCGTGCGCGGCCGCGAGCATGCCCCCCGACGCGACGTCGATGAAGGTCGCGCTCGCCGTGTCGTCGTTCACGAACGTGTTGCTGACGACGTAGAGCGTGTTGGTCCCGGTGCCGTAGCCCTCCTCGCCGTAGTCGAGGACGATGGTGTTGTCGGGGTTCGGGCCCTTCTCGACGACGTTGCCCACGACGATGCCGAGGCCGCCGTTCGGCAGATCGATCTCGTAGCTGTCGTGCCCCGTCTCGCCAGTGATCCGGTTGTAGAGGATGTCGCTCTCGAGGGCCCGGCTCTTGAGGAGGTGGCCTTTGTCGGCGGTGTCGGTCGCCAGCGCGTGGTCCCAGTTGAACTGGAAGACGAGCTTCGCGTAGTCTCCTCCGGCGCCGGTGCCGATGTAGACGTTGTGGACGCACGACACGGCGTCGCAGGCGTCGCCGAGGCCGTTGTCGGCGAGCTCGGTGTTCTCGATCGTGATCGTCCCGCCCGCGGTGGTCGCGGTGGCGAGGATGCCGTCCTGGTTGGCGTGGATGTAGCAGCCGGTGACGACCACCCCGTTGCTCTGGATGCGCAGCCCGGCGCCGTTGCCGCCCTCGCTGTCGGCGATGGCCGCGCCGGTGAGCTCGAGGTTCTCGATCGTGACGTCGTCCCCGTTGACGACGTAGATGCCCTTGTAGTCCGCGGGATGGTCGTTGCCGGTGAGGTCGATCTTCGGCTGCCCGCCGACGCCTTTGAGGTGGAGCCCGGACGCGTTGATCTCGCACGAGTCCGTGTAGGTGCCGGCCGCGATGTCGATCTCGTCCCCCGCGGCCGCGACCGCGATGGCGGCGCACGGCGTCGTGTACGTCTGGCCCGGGCCGACCTGGTACGTGGTCATGACGGCCTCCTCCGTCGACGGAACGCCGCGACCGCCAGCGCGATGCCGGTCGCGCCGATGCCGGCGAGCCCTTCGCTCCCTCCCGCGAGGGTGCATCCCCCGCAGCCACGTGACTTGGGCGCGGCCGCCGGAGCCCCCTCCGCCGCCGCATCTCCGGAGCTCGTCGCCGCCGCCGACGACGACGCCGGAACGGATGCCGCCGGGCCTCTCTGCGCGAACGCCACTCCCTGGGCGGCGAGCGCCGGCGTCTCCCCTCCCCCGGGCTTGCCCCCCCAGATGCCGCGCGTCGGGGACGCGCACGCGATGGCGCCCGTCCAGGGATGGCGGATCACGTACCGCGCCTGGAAGTTGTTCGTGTCCGCCGGCATACTCCCCGGTTCGAGCGCTCCGCCGTCCGGACCGCGCATCTCGCGTCCGCCGACGATCGGCGTCGCCGGACGGAAGACGAGATCCTCGCCGAGGGCGTCCTTTCCGTAGCGTGCGTGGAGGCGCGTGAGCACCCAGCGGGCCGCTTGCGGGGAGAGCCCGACACCCGGCGCGCCCGGGGCGAACCCGAGGGGAAACACCACCTTGGTCGCCGACGGTGCGTCCGGGAAGGAAAGGTTGCCCACGCCCCGCGCCATGCACTCGAGCGCCGCCGTGTCCGTCAGGGTGGATCCGGCGGTGGAGGGCGCGGCCACGTCCCCCTGCTTCGTGATGGTGAAGGTCAGCGTCGCCCGCCCGCCGAGGCTCGCGTTCGTCTTCAGGGCGTTCTCGTAGCAGAGGCGGAAGCGACCGAAGTTCTGCCGGACGATGCGGGTGACGACCCCCGCCGGGAGGGGTCCCGTGACGGAGACGGTCCCCTCGAGAAGGCTGGACCTGCCCGCCACCGACGTGACGCCGTGGAAGGTCGGCGCCACGTCCCCGCCGAGCGTCGCGAAGTCCGCGCCGCTGAGCGTGGGCCCGGGGCACGGGTCGCACGAGCCCGAGCCCCACGCGTACTCGGTGACCACCGCCCTGGGATGCGCGGCGAGCGCGCGATCGAAGATGCCGGCGTACGTCGCGGCGAAGTCGTCCCGCGCCGAGTCGGGGACGTCGAGGTTCGTCGGGATCGTGACGTTGTCGTAGTTGGCGACCTCGTAGCGCTCGGGCGCGAGGATCTCGACGACGAGGTCCTGCACGCCGCCGCTGTTGAGGAGGCCGAGGCGCACCGGCAGCTCGAAGGTCGGCGAGTCGTAGTCGAAGCGGAGCGGCGAGAGCATCGCGGCGCCGTCGACGAACTTGACCTTCGCGGGGTCGACCTTGGCGACGAAGAACTTGGTCCCGCGCTGGACGTAGGGGCGGAGGAGCGGCGCCGCGCCGTCGGGGATCTCGTACCCCTCGCGCTTCAGCCAGGTCTCGAGGCCCGCCGCGTCCTCCGCGCTCAGGATGACGATCTGGTACTCGCCCACCGCGAACTGCGCCTCGACCTTCACGCCGAGCTCCGACAGCGATCCGCGGCCGTTTCCGAACCCCTGGCCGGTCCCGGCGCCGCGCCCGATGCCTCCCAGGCCGCCGAGGTCGATGCCGGCGCACGGATCCTGCTCCCAGTACTCGACGAGGCGGGGAGCGGCGAGCTTGTCGATGCGGTCGAACACGTCGGACGGTAGGGTGCGCACGTTGTCCTTCGCGAGGACGACCGGCACCGGAACGACCATCGCGAAGCGTTCGGGTGGCCCCTCGTAGTGGTTCTGCATGGAGAGGATCGTGCGGCTGCCGTCGCGCATGAGGACGACCAGGGTCGCGCCGTTCGTGAGCTTCGCGTCGGCGCCGCCGACGTAGAACCCGCAGAAGGCGACCGCCTCCCGCGACGCGCCGAGAAGCGCCACGACGAGCACCGCGAAGACGAGGAGGCGTCTCATGGCTAGAAGGTCTTGTAGGCGGCGATCACCGTTCCCAGCGCCGCCGTCACCACCGCCATCGCCGCCGCCACGACGAACGACCAGTGCGCGGCCCGCCGCAGGCGGTCCCGGGTGCCGCCCTCGACCTTCGTCGCGGCGACGTAGGCCAGCGTCCCGGCCCACGCGAGTAGGAGCGCCCCGAACGCGAGGTGCTCCTTGCGCTCGAAGAGGTACCCGATGGCCGGCGCGTGCTGGAACATCGACTGGCGCAGCCTGTCCCTGTACGCCGGGTACATATAGGCGCCGAGACCCCCCGCGAGCGTCACGATCCCGACCGAGAGCCCGACCGCCAGGTGCGCCCGCCGCTTGACGCGCCGGAGGACGATCGCCGGGTGGACGAGCGAGATCGCCGCGAGCCACCCGAGGTGGCCGTGCAGATGCTCCTGGATCCGGACCGGGTCGATGAGCGTCACCCCTTCAGACTACAGGCCTCGCGCGCGCGACGGCATCGCTCGTGAATAGAGAGGCTTCCAGTGCCCCCGCAAACCGCCAGTGCGGGACAGGGTGGCGCAAAGGAGGTCGGTCCGATGAGTCAGCATGGGGCAGCGTGTCTCGGAGGCAGCGCGGGCGGCACGGGCGGCACGGGACTGAGCGGTGCGCGAGCTTCAACCCGGCTACGACGGGGGAACGGAAGGACCGACGAGGCGAACACGACGGGGGTCGTGGGGGTGGGCGCGGGGGCGCACATCCTGCTCTTCGAGGACGACGACACGCTGGCGGGCCTCCTCGCGCGCGTGCTCCGCACCGAGGGCTACCACGTGGACGTGCTCGACAGCGCGGAGGCGGTGCCCGCGGGCCCCCGGCTCGCGCGGTACGACGTCGTGCTGAGCGACATCCACCTCGCCAACGACACGAGCGGCCACGACGTCCTCAAGCGCATCCGCGAGGCCAGCCCGACGACGCCGGTCATCCTGATGACCGCGTACGCCGACATCGAGGGGGCGATGAACGCGGTCGGCGAGGGCGCCTACGACTACCTCGCGAAGCCGATCGAGCCGACGGAGCTGAAGCGCATGGTGGGCGAGGCCATCGAGCGGCGGAAGCTGGCGAAGACCGAGCCGGCCGCGCCGACCCGGGCCGACGCGCAGGCGGTGGCGCAGATCGTCGGGACCACGCCGGCGATGCTCACGGTCTACAAGACGGTGGCGCACGTGGCGCCGACGACCGCGACGGTCCTCATCGTCGGCGAGAGCGGGACGGGCAAGGAGCTCGTGGCGAGGGCGATCCACGCCAAGAGCCCGCGCGCCAACAAGCCGTTCGTGGCCATCAACTGCGGCGCGCTCCCCGAGTCGATCCTCGAGAGTGAGCTCTTCGGCCACGAGCGCGGCAGCTTCACCGGCGCGAACGCGCAGAAGCACGGCCTCTTCGAGGAGGCCAAGGGCGGCACGCTGTTCCTCGACGAGATCGGCGAGATCAGCACCAAGATGCAGGTGCAGCTCCTCCGCGTGCTGCAGGAGGGGGAGATCCGTCGGGTCGGCGCGGCGGAGACGATCAAGGTCGACGTGCGCGTGGTGGCGGCGTCGAACCGGGACCTGAAGCAGGAGGTCGCGGCGGGGCGCTTCCGCGAGGATCTGCTGTTCCGGCTGCAGGTCGTCACGGTGGTGGTGCCGCCGGTCCGCGAGCGGCGGGGGGACATCCCGCTGCTCATCAAGCACTTCATCATGCGTCACTCCGATCGGCTGGGCCGTCCCGCCCCGCACGTGGCCCCGGAGGTCTTCGAGATGCTCGCGGCGTACGAGTTCCCCGGCAACGTGCGCGAGCTGTCGCACATCATCGAGCGTGCGATGCTCCTCGCCCGCGAGGGGGTCATCACCGCGACCGATCTTCCGCCCGAGGTCACCAAGGCGTGGACGGTGCAAGGCGGGACGGGCGGCAGCATGGGCTCGCTGGCCGACGACTGGCCGTCGCTGCAGGTGCTCGAGCGCCGCTACATCGACCGCGTCCTCTCGCGCACCGGCGGGAACAAGACGCGCGCGGCCGAGGTGCTCGGCATCGACCGCCGCACGCTGAACCGCATGTTCGCCCGCGAGCGGGCCGCGGCGACCGGCCAGCAGCTGACCGACGAAGAGCTCGACGCCCTCGACCACGAGGACTGAGCTCAGACCACGCTCTTCGTGCGCGTGGCCGACGATTCGTCGCGCTCGGCGCCGTCGTCCCAGCGGGCGGGCGAAGACGTGGGGAGAGGCTCCCCGCGCATGCGGGCGAGGGTCTCCGAAAGGCAATCGACGATCTCGTTGACGTTGCGCGCGGTCCACTCCGGGTGCTCGCGGTGCTCCCACTGCGGGGCGTGGGTTCCCCCGACGAGACGCCGCACCCGGGAGAGCGGGATGCCGAGCTCCTCGAGGGCGCGGAGGAGCGGCTTCTCCTTCGCGACCGGGTCGTCGAGCATCACCACGATCTCCGCCCGCGCGAGCTGCCCTTCGACCGCCGGGGTGACGCTGCAGAAGCCGGTGGCGAACGCGGCCTGCGCCGTGGGCGACGCTTCGAGGAAGACCTTTCGCCCGTACTCGCGCTCGGCCTCGGTGTAGTCCGCCAGCTCCGGGGCCCTCATCATCGCGTCCGCGAGGGCGGCGAGGACGCGCCGGGAGCGCCCGAAGGTCCGGAGCAGGAACGCGAGGAGGTGGATCCTCGCGCGAAACGTGGCGTGGTGAGACGGGAAGACCGGCGTGATCGCCACCCGATGCGTCGTCTCGGGGAGCTCGTCGTCGCGGTACGAGAGCACCGCCGCGGCGCCCATCGAGTGGCCGACGAGGAGCGTCGGCACGCTCGCCAGGCCGAGCAGCGCCGCGAGCTTGGTGACGGTGCTCACCGCCGCGCGCCCCGTCGCGCGCTCGGGCTCGACCGGCTCGACGACGCGCGAAGCGCCGAAGCCGTAGAGGTCCGGGACGAGGACCATCACGTCCCGCTGGTCGCGGCAGACCCCGGAGGCGACGGTGTGCCACAGCTCCCGGGTGCAGGTGAAGCCGTGGACGAAGAGCACGAGCTGCGTGGCGCGCGCGCACGCCGATGGGTCGTTCACCGGGCCGAGCTTGTCGTTCCGGCCGTACACGCTGAAGGCTATCTCCGCGTAGCCCGTGCTCGCGCGGAAGGCCGCGCACGCCTCGGCCGAAAGCAGCCCCAGGCTCTCGAGCGTCGCGAGGGAGTAGTCGTGCCGCTCGATGTGGGGGGCGAGGCGCAGCCCGCTCTGGGAGCCCCCGGCCCACGCGAAGGGGCTCGCGTCGCGGATGGGCGGCAGCAAATCGAGCTGCGGGAAGTGACGCCGCGCGACGTCCTCGAGCGCCGCGACGCAGGCGTCGATGGACGGGAAGCGCTTGTTCGGGTCCCACGCGGTCGAGGTGCGGATCACCTCCACGAGCGCCTCGGGCACGTCCCCCCAGAGGGCCCGGACGTCCGACTCGAGGCTCAGCGACGGGCTCCGGCCGAGGAGGAGCGCCAGGAGCGTTCGCCCGAAGGAGTATTGATCCGCGGCCGGGCCGACGGCGCTCCCGTCGCGCTGCTCGGGCGCCATGAAGCTCGGCGTGCCCGCGCTCGAGGGACTGGATTCGACCTCGTTGCCGCTGGCGAGGGCGGCGATGCCGAAGTCGGTCAAATGGGCGTTGCCGTGCGCGTCGAGCAGCACGTTCGCCGGCTTCACGTCGCGGTGGACGACGCCCCGCGCGTGGGCATGCGCCAGCGCCGAAGCCACCTGCAGCCCGATACGAACGGCGACCCGGGGCGGAAGAGGCCCGCGAAGGGTCCGCGCGAGGTCGGTCCCGCGGACGTATCGCATCGCCAGGTAGTCGTCGCCGATGTCGTGCCAGCTGACCACGTGCGGGTGCGAGAGCCGCGCGATCGCGCGCCGCTCGGCCGCGAAGTGCGCCTCCACGATGGGCCGCAGGTCCTCGTCCTGCGGGCGAAGGAGCTTCACCGCGGCCAGGCCGCCCGTCTCCACGTGGCGGCCGAGCCACACCTCCCCCATGCCTCCCCGGCCGAGCATCTGCTCGAGCCGGTAGGGGCCCACGAGGGGCGCCGGCTCCGAGTGGATGGGGACCGCGAAGATCGGGCTCTCTGCCGCCACAGCCCCCCACCCTACCAGCGCGCCGGCTTCCTACCAGGGAAGGGAGCCCGGGCGCGTCATCGCCTCACGTACTCGATGACCGGATCGCGCGACTTCGCGACCTGGTCGAGGTTGGCGATGCGAAGCTGGCCGAGCTGGTGGAGGTACTCGACGTGGGCCCCCGCCTCGTCGAGCGCGAGGATGCGGGAGTACCCCTCCTGATCGCCGAAGAGGGCCTGAGACACCTGCACGACCGTGCGGGCCTCGGCGCATAGGTCGAGTACTTTCGCGAGCCTATCCCTGTGGAAAAGTGCGATCGCGTCCGCGCGCGCGCGCAAATCCCAGATCGGCTCCTCGTGACCGCCGAGCGCGAAGTTGATCCCCTCGATTTTCCTCACTTTCGCGAGGCTGTGGAAGTAGTGCTCGAGCCCGGCGAACGGGGTGATGGCCTGCGGGAACTGGTGCGGCGTGATACGCGAGAGGACGTGATCGCTGGTCAGCAGGACGTCGTGCACTTGAAGGCACATGAGGCCCGGGCAGTGGCCGGGGACGTGATGCACCCGGTAACCAGGGCCGATGGTGTCCCCGTCGCGCAGGGCCCGGTCGACCTCCTGCGGGCGGAAGGCGCTCTTGGCGGACTGGTACATCTGGAGGAGCACGGCGCGCTCCTCGTCGGGAACGCCGGCGCGGCGCCAGAAGACGTCGCAGTCCTTCGACGCGATGATGATGCGCTCCGTGAAGCAGGAGAGGACCCGGGCGTCGAGCTCGTGGACCGCCAGGTGCCCTCGTGTCTCCTCCTTGAAGAGGTTCACGCCCCCGAAGTGATCGAAGTGCGCATGGGAGACGACGCACCAGTCGACGGACTCGTAGCGGACGTCCTCGCCGAAGGCGGCGCGCACCACGGCGAAGCCGAGTGCCAGATCGCGCCGGGACGTGGTCGACCCGGAGCCGCAGTCGAAGAGCACGACGCTGCCCTCCTCGACGAGCAGGTAGACGTTGTTCACGTGGTGGGGGAACGTCTCGACGCTCATGCAGAAGATGCGCGTCCCGGAGCCGGCCCGGAAAAGTCGCGTGCCGGCGACCCCGTGCTGCTCGATGTAAGTCGTGCGATCGGGGATGTCGGCGCTCTCGATGACGCGCGTCAGCGACTCGAAGCGCGACTCGAAGCCCAGGGACTGGATGGCGCCCCGCTCGTCGGCGAGCCGCTGGAGCGCCTCCGGCCAGTCGAGGTGCGCGCCCTCGCGGGAGAGCGTGGCCTCCGGCAGGAGCGCTCCCTCCGCGCGCCGAAACAGCCACTCCACCTTCTTCCGCGTCTTCGAGGGCACATGCACCATGCTGGATGATCGTTATAGGGCCATCGTGGCCCCAGGTCTCGACCACGCGCCGGCCGAGCCGCACCTCTGCCGCATGCCGGCCAACCGCGTCGCGATCCCGCCCGTCAAGCAGATGACGAGCTACAGCTGCGGGCCCGCCGCGGCGCTGTCGATGCTCCGCTACTGGCGGTGGGAGACCTTTTCCCACGTCGACGAGGGCTCCTTGCACCGGCCGATGCGGACGACCGAGTCCCAGGGGACCGAGCCCGAGCCGATGGTCGAGTACATGCGCGACGTCGTGGGCCTCGACGCCGAGTACCGGTACGGGGACGTGACGCTGGCGGAGCTCGAGCGGGCGGTCGACGCGGAGCAACCGCCGATCGTCGATCTCCAGGCCTGGCGGGACGACGCGCGTCCGTGGCGCGACACGTGGGACGCGGGCCACTACGTCATCCTGGTCGGCTACGACGCCGAGCGCCTCTTCGTGATGGACCCGAGCGTCCTCACGCCGGGGGCCTACGGGTTCCTGCCGCGCGCGGAGCTCGACGAGCGATGGCACGACCTGGCGGGGATGGACGAGCGGCGGCTCGACCGGATGGCGATCTTCGTGCGGGGCCCGGGCGCGCACTGGATGCCGGACGAGCCGGTCGAGGTGAACGCGACCCGCCTCGGTTGATCCGCGGCGGCGCCGGGGATAGACGAGCCTCCGTGACGAGCCTCCTCTCGACGGTCAAGGCGCAGGCGACGGCGGTGGAGACCCTTCGTCGCGCGCTCGCGGCGGGGCGCGTCCACCACGCATACCTCTTCGACGGGCCGGACGGCGTGGGCAAGGAGCGAACCGCCTTCGGTCTGGCCCAGGCGCTCGTCTGCGAGCGGCGCCCCGAGGGGGCGAGCGAGGCGTGCGGCGAGTGCCGGGCGTGCACGCGCGCGGTGCCTCGAGACGGAGAAACCAGGCCGCTCCACCCGGACGTCGTGGTGCTCGAACGAGGGCTCTACGATCCCGCGACCATCGGGCGCAGGACGCCGGAGACGCAGGAGATCAGCATCGACCAGGTGCGCACGCTGGCGCTCGCGCGCTCCGCCTTCGCCCCGCACGAGGGGCGCGCCAAGGTGTTCATCATCCGGCGGGCGGAGGAGCTCAGCATCTCGGCGGCGAACGCGCTCCTGAAGACGCTGGAAGAGCCCGGCGCCCGCACTCATTTCGTCCTATTGTCGGCGACGGCGGACGCGCTGCTGCCGACCATCCGCTCGCGGACGCAGCGGGTTCGCTTCGGCGTGCTGCCCGAGCCGGTGGTGGCGGAGCTCCTGATCGCGCGCGGCGTGGAGGGCGGACCGGCCGAGGAGATCGCGCGGCTCTCCGGCGGCAGCATGGCCACCGCCGTCGCGCTGGGGGATCCCGAGGCGAGCCAGCGGCGCGAGGAGTTCGTGTCGAGGGCGCTCGCGTCGCTGGAGTCGCGCGATCTCGGCGGCGCGCTGGAGCTCGCGGAGGACGCGAAGAAGGGCGACAAGGGGACGCTCGTCCAGCAGCTCGAGGCGCTCGCGACGGCGCTGGCCATCCGGGCCCGGGCGACCGCGGGGGACGCCGACCACCACGCGGACAGCGCGGCGGCGCGTCATGCGCTCGCGCTGGCCGCCGTGCAGCAGCTCGACGGGAACGCCTCCGCGCAGCTCGCGGTCGAGGCGATGCTGATGAAGATGCGCAACGCGTAGGGCGCCGTCGCTTACGTCTGGAGGGTATCGGGGCTCCCGGGCAGGACGTCGTACTCCCCGTCCCCGAGGGCCACGCCCTTCCAGGAGAGTGTCTGCTCGCTGCCGGCCAGGATGAGCAGGCGCATCGCCGCGGGCCCCGTGTACTCGGCGACGATGGCCCGGTCGCCGACCGACGGCGCCCCCGAGCCCACCCGGGTGACGTTCACCGGCAGACGGCGCGCCCGCTCGTACCGGACGCCGTCGTGCTCGAGGGCGTGGGGCGGCTCCTTCGTCACCGCCGGCGCGTCGGCGGTGATCGGGGCCAGCCACGTCATCCCGGCGCCGGGGGCGTCACGAACGAAGAGCGCGCGGTCACCGCCCGCCTCGGGGGCGACGAAGAGCGCCGCCACCGGCCGCTCCTCCGCGAACAGGAGCCCACCGGCGAGCCACGCTTCGTCGCGCTCGGCGACCCGAACGACGACGTCACCGAGCTTGCACGGGAAGCTCGCCGGCAGGTCGGCGCGAGGACGCGCGAGGACGTCGTCCGTGCTGTCCGCCGCGGGCGGCGTCTCCCTCGGCTCGCGACGCGAGCGGACGCGGCGCGCGATCCATCGCCCGAGCGCCAGGCCTCCCACGATGAGCGCCGCGTCGAGGAGGAGGGTCACCGCGCGGCCCCGGCCAGCACGGGCGCGGGGACGAAGAGGTCGTGGATGGCCTGGGCGCGCGCCGTCACCTCGCGGAGGGCGTCGCTCCCGGTTCGCGCCGGAAGAAGCTCGCGGATGACCGCCACCGCGTCGACGAGGCCGACCAGCTCGCGCGCGCGCTCGCGCGTGATGCCCCCGATGGCGACGAGCGGCACGCCGGCCGCCGCGGCGCGCGCGCTGGCCACGCGGAGCATGGCCGTGCCGACCACCGGGTCCGGATCGGCCTTCGTGTGCGTCTCGTAGATCGGGCCCAGGGCGACGTACGTCGGGCGGGCGGCGAGCGCCGCGTCGAGCTGCTCGAGCGAGTGGGTGGAGACGCCGACGCCGAGACCCGGCGTGATCCGCCGCACGCGCTCGATGGGCATGTCGGTCTGCCCGACGTGGACCATGTCGCACCCGGCGAGGAGCGCGAGGTCGGGACGATCGTTGGCGACGAGAGGGACGCGGGCGCCGTGGCACATGGGCGCCAGCTCGCGCAGGAGCGAGAGGACCTCGCGCGCCGGCCGATCCTTGGCGCGGAGCTGAAGGGCGGTCGGGCCACCGCAGAGGACCGCGCCGGCGAAGGCCACCGGATCCAGACGACGGGCGGCGAGCACGCCGAGGTCGACGATGGCATAGAGGCCGCGCATCCAAGCAGGCTCGTAGTCGAGCCCTCCCCACCACGTCAACGCGAATTGCTGTCGCCCGAAAGGCTGACGGCGGGAGCGGTGACGGTCGTGACGGCGGCGTCGGCCCCGACGCGCGGACGGTCGAGCCGAGGCGCGGGATCGATGGCGAAGACATCGCCGCGCCCGAGCGTGTCCCAGGCCGTGTTCGCGGGCGAGCGGTCGCGGTCGAGGCGCATGACGCGAGCGCGCGCCACGACGCGCTCGCCATCGCGCTCGAGCTCGCCGCACAGGAACGCCTCGACTTTGCCCTTGGTCGGCATGGCCCCGGACACGACGCGCAAGCGCGTGGCGGAGGGCGCCACGGTGAACGAGCCCGCGAGCGTCGCGCCGTCTTTGCGGAGCACCAGATAGCTGAAGGTCAGCCCCTCGCGGCGCAGCCCGGCGGCGCGCGCGACGGGCACGAGCCAGGCCGGTAGGTCGACGTCGACGTCCTCGTGGCACCAGTCGCTCTCGCGGGCCAGCGCGGGACAGGGAGCGCCGTGCAAGCACGGCGCGAAGACCGTGGCGCCCGAGGCGGCGAGGACGTCGCGGACGCGATGGAGGTGACGCGAGCGATCCCGGAGCGCCGGCTCGACCACGACGAGCGAGCCGTGCGCCTCCACGCGACGGTCCAGCCAGCCGGCGAGGAGCTTCGCGTGGCGCTCGACGCGCACGTCGTCGGCCGCGCCGACGTCGAGCTCGCTGAGCACCTGGCCCGCGAGGACGAGGTCGTAGCGCGGCAGCTCGTCGAGCGCGCCTGCCGCCCCTCGGTGCAGGGTCTTGACCCGTAGCGCGATCGCCCCTTTCCCTTCGCGCCCTCGCGCGATGGCCGAGGCGACCTCCAGCGCGCGCGCGTCCGTGTCCAGCCACGTGGCCTCCACGGTCCCCGCTCCGCCGGCGGCTTCGAGCGCGCGGACAACCCCCCAGGTCGTCGCGCCCAGCCCGGCGCCGACATCGAGCACGCGCCACGTGGGTCCGGCTCCGAGCCGGCCCGTGGCCACGAGCTCGCGCACGGCCGCGGCTCCCTTCGGCACGTCGCGCGCGAAGGAGAACCCGAGGCGCGCGGCCCCCGCGTCCTCGACCCCGGCGCTCGCCCGCGACGCGTCGTTGTACGCCTTCGAGAGCGCGTGCACGCGCGCCCCGAGCCGCGCGACGTCGCCGCTCGCCGGCCAGCCGCGCGCACGCGCGACCGCGTCGAGCGTGTCACGCCAGTCCTCTTCGAGCGGAGACACCAGCGGAGGTCGCGGCATTCGACTAGCTTGTAGGCATGCGAAGCGCCCACGTCTGCCCCAAATGCGGGCACCGCGAGATCCTCTTCGTGCCCACCATCGCGGATCGCGACGACCGCGACGCCGTCCGCCCGCTCGTCTTGCACGTGACCCACCTCGACTGGAAGGACGTCGAGGTCGGGACGCTCCAAGCCTACGTCTGCCGCGGCTGCGGCTACACGGAGCTCTACACGGAGAACGCCAGCGCCCTGCCCGTGGACCACATCCCGGGCGCCAAGCTCTTGCGGGCGAAGGCCTAGGCCGACGCCCGCTCACCCCGACTCAAAACGTTCCTGCGCCCTGCGTTGCCGTCGTCATGTCATCTGCCTCCCTGTCCCCCCATGAGCAACTCGGCGGCCACGCGCGTGCTCGATTTTTCCCGAGAAGGCGTACAGACAATGTCCCCATACGTTGACAGCCTGCGCCGCAACGATGTCCGCGATTCGGACAAGGGCGGATGTGGGACGCGCTGGTAACGTCGCTGCCGCCATGCGTCGAAGCTGCCTCCTCGCCCCGCTGCTGCTCGCCTCTCTCCCGTCGATGACGGGGTGCGCCAGAGTCGCGCCGCCCGCCTCCGCGCCGCCGACCGCCGACGCGGCCCTCGCGCGCATGCACGCGACCTTCGCCTGCGCGAACGCGGTGCAGGCAAACGCCAAGATCGACCACTTCGGCGAGCACGGTCGCGTCCGCGGAGACCTCATGCTCTTCGCCGCACGCGCCGCCCGGCTGCGCATGGACGTCGTGAGCCCGTTCGGCGTGGCCCTCGCGACGCTGACGAGCGACGGGGAGCGCTTCGGGCTGGCGGACCTCCGGGACAAGGCGTTCTTCACCGGCAAGGCCGCCGCCTGCAACATCGCGCGGCTCACCACGGTGCCGGTGCCGGGGTACGTGCTGGTCGATCTCCTGCGCGGCGAGGCCCCGGTCCTCAAGCACGAGGGGGGCAGCGCCACCATCGCGTGGGACGGTCACGGCTGGTGGACGCTCTCGATCCCGAGCACGCGCGAGGCGCGCGAGGAAATTCATCTGGCTCCTCGCCCCGAGGACTGGGGCCGGCCCTGGGAGCAGCAGCGGATGCGCGTCCTCGACGTGCGCGTCGTGCAGCAGGGCTACGTGCTCTACCACGCGGAGCTGAGCGATCACGCGAGCGAGCCCACGGCGGGGCCGCGCGTGGACCCGGACAAGATCGACCCGCCGATCCCGCCCAGCGGTCCGGTGTGCGACGCCGAGGTGCCGCGCAAGATCCACGTCGAGGTGCCCGTCCCCGAGGCCGACGTGCGCTTCGTCTACCAGCAGCTCTCGTGGAACCCGCCGCTTCCGGAGGGAACGTTCGTGCAGCCCGTCCCGCAAGGCATGCGCGTCGAGTCGGTGACCTGCCCGGAGTGAGCCATCGGCGCCCTCACGCGCCGCGCACCGCGTCGAGGAGGAGGCCCGGAGCATCGGTGATGAGCGTCTCGACGCCGAGCGCGGCGAGATCGACGGCCTCGCGGGGATCGTTCACCGTCCACACGCCGACGCGAAGGCCCCGCGCGCGGTAGCCGGCGATGGCCGAAGGCTCGGTCTGCGTTCGCTCGAGGTGGATCGCGTGCACGTACGGCAGCCTCGCGATCGCCGCCGGCACGCGGGGGCGCTGATGGCGCATCGTGAGGAGGGCGCGTCGTAGCGCCGGAAAGGCGACCGCGGAAGCCGCCAGCAGCAGCGGATCGAACGACGAGAGAAGGACATCGGCGCGGCTCGACCGCAGGATGCTCCGCGCGCGCTCGATCAGGACGACGCGACTGGAGACGTCGTGTTTCAGCTCGACGTTGACTGCCACGTCGGCGTCGCGCGCCCACGCGAGCGCCTCGGCGAGCGTCGGCACGCCGAGCCCGCGAAGCTCCGCGAGCTATGCACGCGTGGGGTCGTGGTGCACCACG
>JBEKGQ010000065.1:0-15634 GCA_050012715.1 Polyangiaceae bacterium | reverse complement strand
TGCGAGGGGCCGCTTTTTCGCACGATTTTCCCTAGCCAGGCGGGGGTGATGGCGGCATCCATCAGGTGCCTCGCAATCATTTGCGAGAGGGGAGAGACGCGGCCATGTCACCCACGAAGCTCGTCGCGGTCGGCACACTGCTCGTCCTGGGCGCCGTCGCAGCCTGCGGCTCGCCCACCACCACCGAGCCGTGGGAGAGCTCCACGGTGCCCGAGGGCGGCACGGATGGATCGCCGGGAAGCACCGCCAGCAGCGGCTCCTCCGGCAGCAGCAGCTCGAGCGGCGGGACCAGCAGCAGCACGAGCGGGTCGTCCAGCAGCAGCGGGTCATCCAGCAGCAGCGGGTCGTCCAGCAGCAGCGGGTCGTCCAGCAGCAGCGGGTCGTCGTCGGGGAGCAGCGGGTCCTCGGGGAGCTCGTCGGGCAGCAGCAGCGGGTCGTCGAGCGGCGGCACCACGGACGCCGACGGCTTCGGCGCCCTGCGCCAGGAGTGCATCAAGCAGATCAACATGTATCGGGCGATGGAGACGGCCATCAAGCTGTCGCCGTACACGCTCTACGACACGGCGACGACCAACACGTGCGTCGACACGCAGGCCTCCAACGACGAGGCCAAGATGAGCGCGCACTACTCGTTCATCAACAACGACCCCTCGTGCACGTGGGGCCAGGCGGACGGCTTCGCGCAGGACGAGTGCCCCCAGGGCTGGACGACCACCATCGCGAGCCTCGATGCGTGCCTGGCCTCGATGTGGGCCGAGAGGAGCCACGCCAACTGCGCGGGCTGCATCGGGTGCACCGCGTTCGGGGGCGCCTGCCCCAACTGCGACTACGACGGCACGGCGGACCCGAGCCTCGGCGAGTGCGGCCACTACGTGAACATGAGCGCGTCGTACTTCACGCAGGTCGCCTGCGGGTTCGCGGGCACGGCCCCCGGCGAGTCGTCCGGCAACAACTGGATGGTCCAGAACTTCGAATAGACCCGTCACGACGCGGCCGGAGATCTCTTCGAGCGAGCTCACACCCACGCCACGCGGTAGGCGACGCTCGTCGGCGAGCCGTACGCTTCGAGCTCGGCGGCGACGACGCGGTGGGCGAAGACCTCGGCCCCCGCCACGATGAAGCCGCGGAAGCCGACGCGGAAGTAGCGGAAGGCCGCGACCGGGTTGCCGACGAACTCGACGCGCAGGTCCTTCGGGCCAATCTGCACCATGCGCGATCCACCGCCGCGAAACGAGCGCGCGTAGGTACCGAAGAACCGCTGCATGCCGAGCAGCGGCGACACCGAAGCCCCGCGCATGGCGGCCCGCAGCGCGCTGCCGATGAACGTGCGCTGGATGTCGTGCACGACCGACGCTCCGAGGCGAAGCTGTTCGTCGACGGGCATGCCGAGCACGTCGCACGTGCGATAGTGCGCCACCGCCAGCTCGATGGGCAGCCACGACCCGGCCGTGCTCGAGGCGATTGCGAGCTCGTGCTCCGGAGCGAGGTGCCGCCGATACGCGTCGAAGTGCCCGTGTCGCTGCAGCGTCTGCCGAGACGAGAAGATCAGCGTCCCGCGGCAGTGCGTCACCTGCGGCTCGTCCGCCATCGTGGGCGGAAAGGGGACGAGCTCTCGTTCGGCGAAACGGGGCACGTTCCCTGATCGTAGCGCGGCGTGGCGGAGTAGGATCGGTCCCCGTGCTCGGAGCGCACCGCACCACGAACGCCACCCGGCTGCTGCCCTGGCTCGCGATGCTCGTCCTCGGCTGCGGCGGGCACACCTCCGCGAGCTCCACTCCGGACGGCGGCGCGGGCGCGGCGGACGCCCAGGGTACGCCCGCGGAAGCGGCGGCGGACGCGTTCACCCCCGGCGATGCGAACGGCGGCGCGAGCCCCGACGCCGGCGACGCCGGGCCGACCGGAGACGGCGGCTGCGTCGCGCGGGTGCCGCAGACGCATCGGCCCGCCGAGACGAGCTGTCCTTCGGGCTCCGGCGCGTGCACGGTCGACTCGGACTGCAGCGCCGCCGCGGACGGCGTCTGCGCATGCAGCGGACAGGTCCCGGGAGGCAACACCTGCGTCTACGGGAACTGCCGCGTCGACTCCGACTGCGGCGACGGCGGTTTCTGCTCGCCGAGCGTGTCGACCGGCTGCAACTACCCGGCTTGCGGAGGCTACTTCTGTCACACCTGCGCGGACCAGTGCGTGGACGACTCTGATTGCCCGGAGAGCTACGCCTGCGGGTACGGCGCCGGAGCGTGGGTCTGCATTCCGCCGCCGATGACCGGCTGACGCGCCTTCAATCGCACGTCCCGGTTCCGCCGTCGCTCCCTCCGTCCGCCATTTCGCAGACGTTGCTGACGCACTGGTCATTCGCGGTGCAGGACGAGCCGTACACCCGCGATGGCTCGCACTGACCCGCCGCGGTGCAGTAGGCATGATCCTCGGGACTGCCCGCGCACTCGGAGTCGTTCGTGCAGCTCGTCTCGCAGACGTCGCCGTCGCAGCGGTACGGCAGGCAGCCGTGGACCATGCCGGGGTCGCACGTGCCGTCGCCGTCGCAGGTACCCGCGCTGTACGAGATGCCCGGACCGGGATAGCCGCCGCCGCTCGGGCTGTTCGTGCACGTCGGAGGCGCGCACACGGTGCCGCTCGCGTAGAGCTGGCAGCCGCCCTGGCCGTCGCACATGCCGTCGGTGCCGCACGAGGCGGCGCCCTGGTCGGTGCAGCCGTTCGACGAGGCTCCGCCCGCGGCCACGTTGCCGCAGACGCCGTCCGGGCCCCCGCCCTTGGCCGCTCCGGTGCACGCCTGGCAGAGCCCCGTGCAGGCGCTGTCGCAGCAGACGCCGCCGGCGCAGAAGCCGTTCGCGCACTGATCGCCCGAGCTGCACGGAGCCGCCAGCGCGCCCTGCGGCGTGCAGGTGCCCCCGGCCTGCGACGAATTGCAGAAGTCGCCGGGCGGACAGTCCGCGTCGGAGCCGCACGCGACGCACGTGCCCGCATGGCAGACGCCGCTGGGGCAATCCGACGAGGTGTCGCACTGGACGCAGTTCCCGAGGCCATCGCAGACGCCGCCCGGGCACGTCGTGCCGGACGCGAGCTCGACGATGGCGCAGCAGCCCTGGCGACACTGGGGCGCGGCGCACGCGGGGGCGCCCGAGCAGTCGGCCGCGGTCGTGCACGGGGCGATGCCTGCCGCGCACGAGGGTCCGACGGCGGAGTCTGCGCCCGCGTCGGAGGCGGACGATGCGGCGTCTGCGACGGGGGAGCCCGCGTCGGAGCCGGGCGGGCCTGCCTCTACGGGCGGACCGGCTTCCGACGTCGGGGCCGTCGCCTCCATGCTCGGGACGGCCGCGTCCGAGGACGTCGGGCCGGCGTCGGACGTCATGGGCGAGCCCGCGTCGAGCTTCGGGTGCCCAGCGACCATCGTCGCATGCGCTTCCGCGCCCGCGTCGCTGCCGTCGGACGACGTGACGTCGTCGAATGGTCTCGTGTCCTGGGCGTCCACGCCGCCCGAGCAGGCAAGGCCAGCCACCGCCGCCATGCCCGTCAGGGAGCACGCGACCACGAGCGCTCTTTTCATGGCACCACCCCAATCGCAAACGGGTCTTCGTGCCGCGGGCGAAGCGACGGACCGCGGCTCCGCGGCGCTTCAGTGCAGGGTGCATGCCCTCCGCTCGCGACGTCGCTCAGCCATGGAGAGACCCCGAGCAATCGACATGCTCGCGATGGTCGCCTCGCCAACCCGGGTCTCTTTCGGCAGGGCGCTTCACCACAGGGGGGCACGATTGCGCGCTACCGTCCCCTCCGGTCCCGGGCGCCCACCCCCGCGGGGCGCCCGGTCCCTCCGCCCGCGCCCCTCGACCGCGGAACTGCGCGGAAATGCCTCGATTGTCGCGTGGCACGCGCGACGCAATACCCCGCACCATGATGACGAACCTGAAAGCCCCGTCGTTCCTGCGTCGTCTGCTCCTCCCCGCCGCGGTCGCCGGCGCCCTGGCCTTCGGCCTCGTCGCGACCGAGCGCACCGCCTCCGCGCAAGAGGTCGGCGTCGAGGTCGTCCCGCCGTCGCCCGGCATCGGCTTCGCCTGGGCCCCTGGGTACTGGGGCTACCGCGCGGGCTACGGCCGCTACTGGTATCCGGGCCGCTGGAACCGCGGGGGCTACGCCGCGGGTTGGGGCCATCGCGGCGGCTGGGGCGGTCACCCGGGCTACGCGCACGGCTACGGTCACGGCGGCTACGCGCACGGCGGTGGCCACGGCGGGGGGCACGGCGGCCACCGCTGAGGCTCCTCGGCCGTGAGCCCTCCAGAATTGTGGAGGCGGTCGATTCTGCCGAAACCGCGCCCCTTCCCCCGGCGTAGGCTCTTCGCGGTAGGGGCGGCGCGTCGCCGCCCCTCGTGGCAAGGTGATTCCCATGCGCAAGGCGGCCGTCGCGATCGCCATCGGGCTCGGAGGGTTGCTGGGCTGCTCGAGCAAGGCCGAGCCCACCGGCAACGGGAGCAGCGCCGACGGGATCGACGGCGGGGGGACGGCCGACGGCGCCGGCGTCGTGGGCTGCGACGATCCACGGGAGCAGACCTACGCGCCGAACATGAGCCAGCCGGGGGCGTCGAACGTCTTCACGTTCGTCCTCGTGAGCTCGAGCCCGGCTCCGCCGGCCGACGAGACCAACGTCTTCACGCTGAACGTGCTCGACTCCACCGGCGCGCCGGTCACCGGCGCGACGATCACCGTGAAGCCGACGATGCCGCTGATGATGCACGGCACCTCCTCGGTCACGGTCAGCGAGAACGCGGACGGAAGCTACACGCTGCAGCCGGTGTATCTGTTCATGGCCGGGCTCTGGGAGATCGCGATCAGCGCCAGCGCGAACGGCCAGAAGGACACGACGAGCTACTACTTCTGCGTCGCGGGCTGAGCGCCCGCCCCGCGGGGGGCGGTCAGTTGTCCGGGGCGTTGCACACGTCCATCCACGTGACCATCGTCTGGCGCTGCGCGGGCGTCGGGTAGGCGAAGGGCGGGGGCGAGCCGTCCGGGTTCGGCATGAGGCACGTCTCGATCTGCTGCCAGCAGCGCGTCCGGTTCGCGGCCACGCTGGCGTACGTCGACAGGTCCACCTGCGCCTGCGCCTGACCGCCGGGGCCGTGGCACTGATCGCAGTACTCCACGATGAGCCCCTTCACCTCGGTCTTCCAGCTCGGCGGGGGATCGGGGCACGTCGTGGGGAAGTCGAGCTGCGGACACGGCCCGGGACCGCCCGCGTCCTCCCCGCCCTCGTCGCTCCCGGCGCCGGACGCCGGCTTGCTCGAGCAAGCCCCCGCGACGAGGACGAGGAGGAGCGACGCGCCCCCGGTGAAGCCCAACCCCAGAAGCACCTTGCCGATCATCATGGGTCTCACCACTTCTCCAGCGCGCATCCCAGCGTCTTCGCCTCGGCGCGACGCGGCGAGCGTCCCGCGAGGAGATCGTCGAGCGCATCTTGCAGGTAAGGCGTGGCGTCGTCGTGGAGGTGGTTCTTGTCGCTGTCGATCCCCCCGTGGTACCGGATGCGACCCGCGTCATCGAGGACGACGGAGTACGTCGCGTAGGTCGCCCCCAGCTCGTTGGCCAGCGTCGCGCCGTCGTCCCTCACGATGGGGAAAGCGTAGCCCCGGCGGCGGGCCTCGGCCTCGTCGCGGTCGGGCGAGCCGCGCACCTCGGAGTCGATCATGAAGAACTGCACGCCGCGCGGGTGGTACGCGTCGTAGAGGGCGTGTAGCCGCGCCTCGTGCTGCTCGAGGCAGTGGCAGGTCGGCGAGTAGAAGACGAGCACCGTCCACGGCGAGCGCGCCGGGAGCGCCACCGGATCGACGGCGGACACGCGCGGCCCGGGCGTCGCGCAGGCGGACGCCAGGAGCAGGCACAGAGGGAGAAGCGGGCGGAGCGCGAATCGCATCATGACCAGGACCGGATGACGGTGAGGGTGAGGCCGCCGGCCGCGGGCTGGTTACTCCCGAGGTGGTCGACCGGAGGATCGAGGTAGACGCCGCCGAGCAGGCGCCACGTGTCGGTGACCGGCCAGAAGCCGGACAGCGTGACGACGGTGAGGCGCTTCGAGCTCCCGGCGTCGCTCGTACCGTCGCTGAACGTCGCGTCGCCCTCGAAGGCGTACGAGGCCGAGAAGGCGACCGCCATGTCGTTGGGGAACGTGTAGGCGCCGGCGGCGAGCAGGGTCCCCTGCGGAGCGAGCTGTTCGCCGAAGCGCGCCGAGCGGACCGCGAGCAGGCCCGTCGCGTTCACGAGCCACGGGCCGTAGGTCTGCTCGAGCGCGACCGCGACGTTGCCCTGGAAAGCGCCGGTGCCGGTCACATCGACGCCGAGCGGTGGGGTCCCCTGCTCCGGAGGCTTCCCGGTGGGGAAGGTCACCCCCGCGAGGAGCGCCACGCCGGGCACGAGGTGCGACTCCCCGGCGAGCACGAAGTCGTAGCGGGCGCTGAGGTTCACGTCCCCGATGCCGCCGCCGACGTGACCCCCGTCGATCGTGTCCTGCCGCTGCGTCTCGAGGAAGGGGACGAGGAGCGCCACCTGCCCGCGCCGCAGCACGCGCAAGGCGCCGAAGATGTCCTCCTCGAAGTCGCCCTCGGTAAACCCGGCCGGGTTGCCCTGGAAGCGGCCGCTCGGATCGTACTCCCCGAGCACCGCGCCCGCCTTCAGCTCGGCCCCCACGAGCGCGTCCTCGTGGAGCTGGAGGCGCCCGGGCGTGATCGCGCTCCCGCCCGCGCAGCACGCCTGCGCTCGCGCGCGCGAGGGAGTCCCCCACGCGGCGAGCGCTAGGAGGACCGCGAGCGCCCTACTGGATGTCGAGCTGCGGCGCCGCATCGTCGGACATCGGGCCCGAGACGGTCGTGCGCAGGGCCCAGACGCCCTGCATGTAGAGGTACACGCTCGTCACGAGGTACACGCCTCCGCCCTGGGGGGTGACGGTGGTGGTCGACGTGCCGTGCTCCATCGACGGCATCCACGGCTCCACCGCGACGGTCAGCCCGTCGACCGGGGTGCCGTCGCTCGCGTGCGTGATGGTGAGCTGGACCTCGTTGGTGCCGACCGAGGGCGGCTGAGGGGACGTGCGCACGGCGAGCACGAGCGCGCCGCTCGTGCTCGTGACGGTGGCGTACGCGTCGGAGGGGAAGGCGCCGGTCTCCGCGGCGGGGTTCGGGCTGGAGCACGCCGGAACCGCGCCCGCGAAGCAGAGGGCGAGGAGGATGGCTCTCATCGGCTTCAGGGCACGTTGATGTGGAACGCGGCGTGTCCGTGCGGGGAGTACGACACGATGTCGAGGCACTCCTCGTTGAAGTGGAACCGGAAGACCCAGTCGCCTGGCTGGTCGAAGACGACGGGGCCGACGACGTAGGTGCCCGGCGCGACCGAGGGCGACGGATCGCGCGGTTTCGGCGTGTTGGGGATGGGGTGACTGCAGCTGAGGACGACGTCGGGCCGAGGATTCGCGGGCACGAACGTGCCGCCGGTCTCCACCCCGAGCAGCGGCGAGTTGTCCTCGCGCTTCGTCACCGTCACCGTGAAGTACACGGGCTCGTTCTCGCAGATCGGCGTCGACTGCCACTCGACGTTGTACTTGCAGTCGTCGTCGCTCCCCCACGTGTTGTACATGACCGCGCCGTAGGCGCACATGTCGCCGGGGCACGGGTCGCCGCTGGTGCACGCGGCGTCGGCCGGCCCACCGTTGCCCCCGTCTCCCATGTCGGTGCAGCCCTCGGCGGTCGTGGCCTGGATGAGCTGGCCGCCGTCGGGCAGCGCGCAGTGGTCGTCCTGCGGTCCGAGCACAGGCCCGCCGGTCGTGCCCGAGCACGTGCCGGGGCTCTCGAGCGCCGCGATGTCCCCGTCGGGCGCGGTGTACTCGACCGTGCCGGCCTCGAAGGCGGAGCCGCTGCTGCTGCTGCCGCCACCGCCTCCGTCGCTGCCGCCGGTGTTCTTGTTGCTGCTGCTGCTGCACGCAAAGACGAACGCCGCCACGGCCACTCCGCTGGCCAGGAGCTCGGGACGTAACCAAAGTTTCGTAGTCATGAGCACACTCCTCCGCATCGAAATCGAAACGCGCGTATCCGGGTGTTTTGATCACACCGTCGCGATTCGAGGAGGAGGCGTAGGGGGCTCGGTCTCGGGGGAGGGGACGAAGATGGCGGAGGCGACGACCGGGACGCGGTCGCCGCGCGGAACGGGCAGCGTCGCGGCGCTCGCCGCGGCAAGGACGCCCGCGGGGAGAGCGGCACCCAGCGGCATCGCGGGCGCTTCGTCGTCGCAGTGGCGCTTGAGGGTAGGCGCGGCCTCGGTGCGGTGCTCGCTGAGGCGCTCCTGCTCGGCGCGCTCGCATTCGGGGCACCCACACTTGCCGGGGGTCATGCCGCACTTGCAGACGTGGCCGTGCACGTCGCCCAGCATGCGGAGCACGGGGTCCATCGCCGCGCCGAGCGCCGCCGGGGCGGCAAGGACGACGAGGGTCGCGATGGCCGCGAAGAGCCGCACCCACTGGCCCACCGAGCGCATCGCGCGCAGGGGTTGAGCGAGGCGCCGCGTCCCGGTCACGGATGTCGTTTTAGGGGGCAGGGGCCATCCGCGCAAGCAGGGCGAGCAACGGGTGCAACCGTCGTAAGACTGCAAGGCCGTACGGTGGCCAAATCGACAGCAATGCCCTCACGGAGGCGTTGCCATCGGGTCCGAGGTGGTATTACAACGTGTAACCCCCTGGTGGACCCCCGCCGCCCCGCCCGCAAGCAGCGACGCCATCGCCTCGGTGAGGCCGGGCGAAGGCTCGCGCTCTGCGGTGCGGCGCTGGTCGTCGTCGCGGCGGTCGCGGCGCCCTCGCGTGAGGCGCACGCGCAGCCGCCGCCCGAGCACGTCATCAAGGCGCCGACCGTCGTCTCGCACGTGGATGCGGCCTATCCGCCGTCGGCGCTCGCCGAGCGCGAGCACGCGGACGTCGAGCTGATCGTGACGGTCGACGTCGACGGGCACGTATCCAAGGTGGTGGTCGGCAAGTCGTCCGGACACGCGGACCTCGACGAGGCGGCGATCGTGGCGGCGCGGCAGTGGACGTTCACGCCGGCGACGCGCGACGACAAGCCGGTTCCGGCGCGCATCACGCTGCCGTTTCACTTCGCGCCCCCGGCGCCCCCGCCGGATGTGGTCGAGACGGCGCAGCCCAACGTGCTCCCGTCGCAGACCGCGGTGCCGACGACGGCGCCCCGTCCGGTCGCGCCCGCGCCTGCGTCCGCGTCCGCGTCCGCGCCCGCGCCCGCGTCCGCGTCCGCGTCCGCGCCCGCGCCGGAGGACGAGGTCGAAGAGGTCGACGTCCACGGGCGCATCGTGCGCCGCAAGCTCGGCACGGCCGACTACGACGTCACCATCGGCGAGCTCAAGGCCATCCCGCGCACCAACGCGTCCGACGCGCTGAAGCTCGCGCCGGGCTTTCTCCTGACCAACGAGGGCGGCTCCGGCCACGCCGAGCAGGTGTTCCTCCGCGGGTTCGACGCGCACGAGGGGCAGGACCTCGAGTTCAGCGTCGACGGTGTGCCCATCAACGACTCGGGCAACTACCACGGCAACGGCTACGCCGACACGCACTTCATCATCCCGGAGCTCATTCACTCGGTGCGCGTCCTCGAGGGGCCGTACGCGCCGCAGCAGGGCAACTTCGCGGTCGCGGGGAGCGCCGACTACCAGCTCGGGCTCGACCGTCGCGGGCTCACCGCCGAGTACTCCGCCGGCAGCTTCGGCACGCAGCGCATGCTCGTCCTCTACGGCCCGAGCGACGCGCCGTCGGGCACCTTCGCGGGGGCCGAGTACTTCACGACCGACGGCTTCGGCACGAACCGCCAGGCCAAGCGCGGCACCGCCATCGGGCAGTGGGAGACGTCCATCGGCAAGCATGGGACGCTCCGGGTGAACGCGACCGCGTACACCACCGAGTACAACAACGCGGGCGTCGTGCGCCTCGACGACTACCAGGCCGGCATCGTCGGCTTCTACGGCACGGAAGACCCGGCGCAGACCGGCAACACCGCGAGCCGCGCATCGCTGTCGATGACGTACGAGGGGCACTTCCACGACATGGAGGTCTCGCAGCAGCTCTTCGTCATCGACCGGACGATGCGCCTGCGCGAGAACTGGACGGGGTTTCTCCTCGACGTGCAGGAGCCGACCCAGGAGCCGCACGGGCAGCGCGGCGACCTCATCGACTTCCACTTCGACGAGGTGTCGATCGGCGGGCGCGGGTTCGCGCGGTGGCACGGCGAGGCGTTCGGGATGCGCCAGGAGTTCGAGGGCGGCTACTTCGCGCGCGTCGATCAGACCACGTCGACGCAGTACCGCGTGGCGGCCGGCAGCAACGACCCGTACATGATCGACGCCGACTACACGTCCACCCTGGGCGACGTCGGCGTCTACGTCGACGGCAACGTGCACCTGCTGCCGTGGCTCTCGGCGCGCGGCGGCGTCCGCGCGGACATGTTCATGTTCGACGTGCTCAACAACTGCGCGATCCAGAGCGTCGACGACCCGTCGGCGGCGACGGCGGCGGCGCAGATCGACCAGTCGTGCCTCAGCCAGCTCGAGCACGGCACCTACGTGGAGCCCTTCCTCCGCACCGCGACGAGCAGCGGCGCCATCATGCCGCGGGGGACGATCGTGGCGGGTCCGTTCGACCACTTCGAATTCTCGGCGAGCGCGGGCAACGGCGTTCGCTCGGTCGATCCGAGCTACGTCAGCCAGGGCATCGGCACGCCGTTCATCACGGTGGAGTCGCGGGACCTCGGCGTCTCCTACAACGGCGAGGTCGGCGAGATCGGGCGCGTCAACCACCGCGGCGTCACGACCACGAACGGCGAGCCGGTCGACGTGAAGATCCCGACCGCGCTCACCGTGAAGAGCGAGTTCTTCCAGACGCACGTAGGGCAGGACCTCATCTTCGACCCCACCCAGGGCCGCAACACGCTGTCGAGCGGCTCGACGCGCACGGGCTGGTCCGGTGCGGCGCGCGCGCTCGGGAGCTTCTTCGACATCGCCGCCAACGCGACGGTCGTGAAGGCGGTCTTCGACACGACCGGCGATTGCGCGCCGTACTGCGGCCTCCTCGTGCCGTACGTGCCCGATCTGGTCCTGCGGGGGGACGCGGCGTTCTTCGCGGACCTGCCGTGGTGGCAGCCCGCCCACAAGCCGATTCGCGCCATCCTCGGCTACGGCGTCAGCTACGTCGGCCGGCGTCCGCTGCCCTACGGGCAGGTGAGCGACATCATCGCCCTGTCGGACGCGTCGCTCGGCTTCGGGTGGACGATCTGGAACCTGCGCGTCTCGGGGCAGAACATCTTCGACTCGAAGTACAAGCTCGGCGAGTACAACTACGCCTCCAACTTCCAGAAGTACCTGCCCGAGCCGACGCTCGCGCCGGAGCGGTCGTTCACCGCGGGTGCGCCGCGCACCGTCATGCTGACGCTCTCCGCCACGCTGGGAGGTGGGACGTGATCCGCCGCGTGGTCCCGGCGCTGGCGGTCGCGCTCGGCGCGGTCGGTCTCGCGTGCAACGGCACGACGGGGGACAACCTGCTCACGTTCAGCGCGTACGCGTCGGGCGTGGCGGGCGCGTCGCAGCCGTTCGTGGCCGGCAACTTCACGATCCAGCTCACCGCCGCGAAGATGCACATCGGCGCCGTGTACTTCGACGAGGCGCCGCCCGGCACGGGGTTCGACGGGCCGGTGTGCACCGCGTCCGGCATCTACGCGGCGCAGGTGCCGGGGCCGGTCGACGTGGACCTCCTGTCGACGGCGCCGCAGGAGTTCGCGGTCTACGGCAACGGCACGGCGGACACGGCGCTCAGCTGGCAGCTCTGGCTCACCGACGACTCGGTGGGGCAGGACAACATCGACTCGGTGAACTTCACGCCGATCGTCCAGCTCGAGGGCACCGCGACCGACGCCGCCGGCAACGTCGTCTCCTTCGGCGGTATCGTCACCATCAACACCGTCAACCGCTCGAAGGGCAGCTCGGACCCGACGCAGCCCGGCAACAATCCGCTCTGCAAGGTGCGCATCGTCCAGATCGGTGGCATCGACCTCACCTTCTTCCCCGGCGGCGCGCTCGACGTCGCGATCGACCCGCGCGTGTGGTTCCAGCAGCAGTCGCTGCCCATCGATTTCTCGCCCGGGCAGCTCCCGCTCGTCACCGACCCCAACTGCAACCCGGACTCGGCCGTGTTCACGAACCCGCAGAGCTTCGCCCTCGCCCCCGAGACGCCCCCGCCGAGCTCGCAGACGTGCGGCGGCAGTGGCCAGGCGTGCTGCACTGGCGAGACGTGCCTCGGCGCGCTGACGTGCACGGAGGACGTGTGCGGGCCAACCTACTGCATCCCGAACAGCAGCTTCCTCTCCGGCGCGGACCCCGGCGCGAACGCAGGGTTCGATCTCTTCAGCGAGGTCATCTCGGCCGCGCCGTTCTCCGTCACCTACACGGCGCAGCCATGAGGGGCCGCACGTCGATCGCGCGCGTCGCCCTCGCCGGTTTGGGCCTGGGCGCCCTCGTCGGCGGCGCCGGGGTGAGCACGTCGGCGTGCTCGAACAGCGACGACACGGCGGGCCTCGGCGGCTACGTGTTCGCCGACGGCGGGACGGGCGGCTCGACGAACGACGCGGTCATCGCGAGCGAGGGCGGCGGCGCGGTGCTCAAAGCGTTCGCATACCCGCCGGATCCCGGGGGCGGCGCCTTCTACGTCACCATCTCCGGCGAATCGAACGCGTACACCGGCTACCCGTTCCCGCCGGACAACTTCTCGGCCGATACGTACATGCCCGACGGCTGGCAGTTCGAGATCCTCGAGTACCTCGTCGTCGTCGACCAGATCGTCCTCTGGTCCGACCCGGACAAGAGCATCACCGACCAGTCGCAGCACGGCGCGCAGATCGCCCACCTCGACGGGCCGTTCGTCGTGGACCTCCACAAGGGCGGCAAGATCGTCGGCCAGGGCGGGTACCCGGAGCTGGCGACGCCGCTCGGCAGCATCACGAGCCAGAACGACAACGGCAACGCTTCGTTCGATACGTCGGGCGGGACGCGTTACGGCTTCGGCTTCAGCACGGTGCCGGCGACGTACGACGCCTACAACGTGAACCTCGACGACAGCGAGTCGGCCGACTTCGCGCTGATGGTGGCGAACGGGTACACGGTCTTCTATCGCGGGATGGCGGTGTGGAAGGGCGACGACCCGGCCAACCCGTACCCGTGCGAGCAGACCGCGGCGGGGCCCGGCAACGCCGACGGCGGCGGCTACGACTTCTCGGCGATCGACGAGCTGACGTTCTCCTTCGCGCTCGGCTTCCCCACCCCGACCAACTACGTCAACTGCCAGAACATGACCGGCGGCGGGACGCCCCTCCAGGGCGAGGACTACGCGCGCGGCGTCTACGCGTCGCCGAGCCAGTCGTCGATCGCGCAGGTCACGATTCACATGGATCACCCGTTCTGGGAGAGCTTCCAGGAGGACAGCCCGGTCCACTGGGACAACATCGCGGCGCAGTACGTCGGGTCGACGCAGAACCCCGTCCCGGTGCGCACGGAGGACTTCATCGGCGTCGGGTTCCACCCCTGGTTCGACGGGGCGGGGACGCCGCTGCCGTGGCGCAACTGCGTCGGCTCGTACTACTCGCCGCCCGGCAACGGGCAGATGTTCTTCAGCACGCTGAGCGTGCCCATCGACCCGAGCGCCGAGTGCACGGGGACGATCGGCGTCGACTACAAGCACTCCTACTGCCCGGCGATCCGCGACTACTACGACTACATCCGCTACACCCAGTCGACGCAGGGGCACCTCAACTCGCAGGGGCTCTGCTACATCGACCGGCAGTTCCCCTCGCCCGCGGGCGGGTCCTGACACCGGCGCGGGGCTGCGCGCAGAGCCCGTTTCGTCCCTCTTCGTTCAGGCGACGTGCGGCCGGGGGCAGCTCGGCCTAGGCTGCGCGCAGCCTCGTGCCCCGTTCCAGCCACCTCTCGTGGGCGCTCGGCGCCGCCCTGGCGGCGCACGCGGGCGTCTTCGCGTGGGCGTATCTGCACCGGCCAGCCGCGCCGGCCACGCCGCCGCTCGCGGCGGCCGAGCTGAGCGTCGAGGTCGAGCCGACCGAGGTCGCGCCCGCGCCCGAGACGGCGGAGCCTGCCGCGGTCCCCACGGAGCTCGCCCCGGTGGCGCGCGTCGAGCGCGCTCCCTCTGGCGCCATCCTGCACGCCGTCGGCGGCGCGGTCGGTGGTGCGCAGGCGCCCGCGTCGTCGTCATCGGAGCCGCCGGCGTCGGACGGCTCGTGGACCTTCTCGCCCACGACGACGGGCTCGCCCGCGCCCGCGGGCCCGCTCGGTGGCGCCGCTCTCGGGGAGGCGACGCGCGCGGGCATCGCCGCCACCGTGGCGGAGGAGTCGCGGAAGGACGAGGAACGCCGGCAGCGCTTGCCGGTCTTCACGCCGCACGACGTCGCGCTCGGCCTCGCGCCGGGCGGCGTGCTCGTCTCGCTGTCCCGCGAGCTCGTCCGCCGGAGCCGGGTTCCCCTGGTGAGCCACGCCGTCCTCCAGTTCGACACCGACGGGGCCGGGCTGGTCGCCTCGTTCCGGGTGCTCGACGCCTCCGACGGTCGCGCCGAGTGGGGCGAGGTGGCGGCGCAGATCGCCGCGGACGCGCGCGCGCGACCGCTCACGGTGCCGTCCGGGGCGCGGGGAGTCGCGGTCACCGTCGACGTGAGCTCGAAGATGAAGACGGTGAACGGCGCCGACGCCAACCAGAGCGCCATCGACAAGGCCCTCGGGGCGCTCAACGATCCCACCGGCGCGGTCGCGGCGGGTCCCCCCGTCCGCGTGATCGCGTCGCACATCGTCGACGTGCGCGCGTTCTGAGTCGACGGTTACGCGGTCACCACCCGCAGCTTCCGCGGGTCCGGCGCGCGGCGCCCGCCGATGGGCCGCTCCGGAGAGGGCGGCGGCGGCATCCACACCGCGAAGTCCGGCGCCAGGGGGCCCGGCAACGTCGGCTGCGCGGCGCGCTCGAGCAGCTGGAACTCGTGCTTCGCGTCGAGCTCCAGCGGGAGCCCCTTCTCTTGCCCCTCCGCCGCGAGCCATCGCCGCACCGCGTGCACGTTGCTCGTCAGCACCCAGTGCTGCGGGTCGCGCTTGGTGGCCTCCGTGAAGAGCTTCTTCATCTCCTCGTAGTCCCCGCGCCGCGCCGCGATGCATGCGAGGTAGTTCAGCGCGAGCCCCGGCAGCGGGTACCCGAGCTCCATCGCCCGCCGCACGTGCTTCTCCGCGTCGTCGACCTGGCCCTCGCGATACAGCGCGCCTCCGAGATCCATGTGAGCCGGCGCGTGGTCCCCCAGCCGCCCGAGGATCGCCCGGCACTCGTCGACGCCCTCGCGCCAGGGCTCGTGGAGGCCCTTGTTGCGCTGGAACCAGTCGCGGAAGAAGTCCGTGTCCTCGTCCGACGCGTCGAACGTCGTCTTCAGCTCCTGGAAGTCCCGCTCGAAGTAAAACTCCGGATCGAGCCACCCCGCCTCGCACGCGCGGTCGTAGTCGGGCGTGCCGGGGTACACCGACAGGGCGGCGAAGATGTACTGGTGCGGCCTCGCTTGCTCGAGGA
>JBEKGQ010000064.1:0-15753 GCA_050012715.1 Polyangiaceae bacterium | reverse complement strand
CGATCCAGGGGTCGACGCCGGGGCAGCCCGACGACGCGGCGAGGGTGCGCGCGTTCGCCGAGGCTTACCTCGCGGTGCACCGCGCGGCGGTCGAGCGCGGGCTCGAAGGAGCGGCCGCGCAGTCGCTCACCCGGGCCGACACGAAGCGGCTCGAGGAGCGCGCCGCGCACGAGATCGCGTCCGCGCGGTCGTACCTGCTGGGCGAGGACGAGCCGGAGGAGGCGCGGGCGCGGGCTTCCCGGATCCGCTCGGCGCTGGTGTTCATCGAGAGCTACCGCGAGCTGCCGCTCCTCGCGTGGCCGCGCGAGGTGCTCGACGGGCTCACCTCGTTCGAGCAGGCGTTCGTCATCTTTCGCCAGCGGCACGCGCGCATGGTCGAGCGCATGATCGGCCGGCGTACGGGGACCGGCGGCTCCGCGGGGGTCGACTACCTCGACAACACCGCGCTCCGGTACCGCGTCTTCCGCGAGCTGTGGGCGGCGCGCACGATCCTCGTCCGCGCGCAGGACCTGCCGCCGCTGGAGAACCCCGAGCTCTACGGCTTCGCCGGCGGAAGCTGATGCTCGGGCGCGGGGCGCTCTTCCTGTCGATCCCGCTGCTCGTCGCCGACGTCCACTCCGTGCTCGGCGCGCGAAGGGCGTTCGCGACGACGGCCACCGCCTGCGAGGGCGCGCGTCCACCGCTGCCGCGATCGATCCTCTACGAGCTCCGTGCGGGGGCGTTCCCGGGGTCGGGCCGACCCGACGTCGCCGTGCACGTGCCCCCGGGCTTCGACGCGACGAGTCGCCCGGGCGTCGTCGTCTACTTCCATGGCTGGAGCACCTGCGTCGAGGCGGCGGTGGGGGACGACGAGGTTCCGTGCGTCGAGGGCGGCGAGGCGCGCGCCGCATCCCACCTCGCCGCACAGCTCGACGACGCCCGCGTCAACGCGGTGCTGGTGGCGGTCGAGCTGCGCGCCGACCAGGCGACGGGCGAGCCCGGCCAGCTCGCGACGTTCGGCGGCTTGCGCGCTCTCCTGCGAGAGCTGTTCGACGAGCACCTGTCGGCCGCGCTCGGCGCGGGGGAGGCGGCATGTCCGCTCGAGGTCGACGCGCTCGATCGCGTGCTCGTGGTGGCGCACTCCGGCGGCTATCAGGCGGCGGCCGCCGTCGTCGCGATGGGCGAGGTCCCGGCCGTCCACGAGGTGGCGCTCCTCGACGCGCTCTACGGAGCGGACGACGTCTTTGCGCGGTGGGTCGCCGAGGCTCAGCTCGACGCATCGCGCCGCTTCGTGGACCTCTACACGTGCTGCGGCGGGACGCTGGAGCGCTCGCGGACCCTGGCCGCGCTCGCCGAGGACGTGAGTCCAGGTCTGGTGGAAGACGACGATGGAGACGGAGAGCTGCGCGCCGGGTCACTCGAGCGACCGCTCGCCTTCAAACGTGTACCTCGACTGCACACCGAGCTTCCCGGCGCGTACTTCGGGGCCCTCGTGGACGCCGCGGGGTTCGCTCGGCTCGGGTTCGACGGCGGGGCCGGCACGCCGCGCTTGCGCTGAAATCTTTCGCTGTCGCGGGTCTGAAATCCGCACGGAGTCGCACTCTGGATGCGGTGTGCGAGCGCGGGAGTCGTCAGTATCCGGTGATGCGCGCGCATGCGACCGATCTGAAGGTGAGCCGCGTGTTTCTCGGAGACAAGGCCTCTTTGCTCGCTATCGTGGGATCGTGGCGATGAATGCTGTCGCCGCGCGGATCGTCACCGACCGCGCGTGATCCCCGACGGTAACCCATCCGCTTCAGCGACCCGCAGCATGAGCCGCCGACGCACCCCTAACCTCCACATCGCCTCCCGCGTTGCAACCCGCATGGCGCGCCTCCTCGCGTGCGCCACGCTGGCCCTCGTCGCGTTCGTCGCGACGCCTTCGGCCGGGCGATCGCCGGTCTCGCGCTTCGACGCGCTGCCGCGCCCCGACGAGCGGCTCACGCAGCCCATTTGGCTCCCTCACTGCGGCATGCGCATCGTCGAGTGGCGCTCGACCGCTGCGCTCCGCGCCGAGACCGCGCCGACCGATCAGGCGCTCGCCACCATCGACGAGACATGCCGCGACGCGTTCGATCGCTACGGCGAGTTCCTGCGCGCGAAGAAGCTGCCGCGCCTCCACGCGCAGCCCGACATCATGCCCGCCATCTCGCTCCTTCCGGGCAACACGCTGCTCGACGGCAAGTCGGGTCGGGCCCTCAACGACATCCCGTCGCGGTTCGAGGCCGTCGCGCCGGGCTGCTGCTACTGGGGCCTCTACGTCGATTCGCTGAATCACCTCTTTCTGCGCAACGACCCGCTCATCAAGGACGCCGAGGGCGCGCTGGTCGCCAACCCGCGCTTCGTGCGGACGCTGACCCACGAGATCTCCCACGTGCTGAGCTCGCGCCTCGGGGTCTGGGACGTCATCGGCTACGACCGTCAGCACGACGAGGATCTGGCCGAGGAGTTCGTCGCGTACATGGGGATGCGCTTCCCCGCGGAGAGCTCGGCGGAGGACCTCGCCTACCACCGCGGGCGCATCCCCCGCGCCGTCGCGGTGGCGGAGCCAAAGGCCAAGACCCAGACGCCGCTCCCGAGCGCCACCGCGAACACCAGCCCGCAGCGCTGAGTCGGCGGTAGGCTCTCGGGGCGATGCCCCCGACCCGGCGAGCGCTGCTGCTCCTCGCATCCCTCGGCCTCGCTGCGTGTGCAACCCACGCGGCCATACCGGCGCCGACGCCGACCCCGACCCCGACGCCGACCCCGACCCCGGCGCCGACGCCGACCCCGACCCCGGCGCCGACGCCGACCCCGACCCCGACGCCGACCCCGATCGCGGCCGAGGCCGCGTCCTGGCGCGCCGCTCACCGACTGATCGACCTCCACACGCACATCGATCCGACGCCGGAGCACATGGGGCAGGCGGTGCGCATCTTCGACGCCGTCGGCGTCGGCGTGGCGGTGAACCTCAGCGGCGGCACCACCACCCACGCGAAGAACGAGCGCTCGGAGTTCGAGCAGGTGAAGGCCTTCGCGGACGCCCACTTCCCCGGCCGCTTCCTCGAGTACATGAACCTCGACTACACGGGCTGGGACCGCCCCGACTTCGCAGAGAACGCGGTGGCGCAGGTCGAAGCCGGGGCATGGCTCGGAGCGGCGGGCTTCAAGGAGTTCAAGCGCCTCGGTCTCTACCTGCGCGACGGACACGGGAAGCTCATCGCCGTCGACGATCCGAAGCTCGACCCCATGTGGCGTCGCCTCGGCCAGCTCGGGATGCCCGTCTCCATCCACGTCGCCGATCCCAAGGCCTTCTGGGAGCCCTACGACGCGCACAACGAGCGCTGGACGGAGCTCCGCGATCACCCGAAGTGGTGGTTCGGCGACCCCAAGAAGTTCCCGCCGCGCCTGGAGCTCCTGGCCGCCCTCGAGCGCGTCATCGCGCGCCACCCGGAGACGACGTTCGTCTGCGTCCACATGGGCAACGACGCGGAGGACCTCGACTGGGTCGACGCGCAGCTCGACGCGCACCCCAACATGCGCGTCGACATCGCCGCGCGCGTCCCCGAGTTCGGGCGGCACGATCCGGGGAAGGTTCGCGCGTTCTTCGTGAAGCACGCCGACCGCATCTTCTTCGCCACCGACTTCCAGGTGTACGACCGGATGACCCTCGGCTCGGGCGGCAACGGGCCGGCGCCGACCGAGCAGGACGCGGTGACGTTCTTCGAGAAGCACTGGCGCTTCTTCGAGACCGCCGATCTGCATTTCGCCCACATGACACCGATCCAGGGCGACTGGACCATCAGCGGCATCCACCTGCCGGCCGACGTGCTGCGGAAGGTCTACTTCGAGAACGCGGAGAAGCTCCTGGCGCGGCCCCTGTGCGACCTCCGGGAGGGCGCTCCGTGTGACCCCCACGGCCTGGTGGTGCCGCGGTCGCCGCCGTGACCGACGCCGTCCGCGCGGTCGAGGAGCGAAGCACGGGCCTGCGCAAGGAGCTGCGCCTCGGCGATCTCGTGCTCGCGCAGGTCGTCCTCGTCGTCGGGTCGACGTGGGTCGGGGTGGCCGGGAAGCTCGGGGACGAGCACGTCGTCTACTGGCTGCTCGCGTCGGCGCTCTTCTTCGGACCGCTGGCCGCGGTGGTCGTCTTCCTCAACGACTGCTGGGCTCTCGAGGGAGGCCTCTACCAGTGGGCGAAGCTCGGCTTCGGCAGCGCCTGGGGATTCCTCGTCGGATGGAACCTGTGGCTCTGGGCGGTCGTGAACATGGCGTCGCTGGGGCTCGAGGTGGCGACCGCGCTCTCGTACGCCGCGGGCCCTCGCGGCGCGTGGATGGCCACGAGCCGCCCGTTCATCGCCGTCACCAACGTGGTGGTCATCGGCGTGCTCGCGCTCGCGTGCGCGGTGGGCCTCCACGTCGGCAAGTGGGTGCACAACGCCGGCGGCGCGCTCGGGATCGGCACCTACGCGGTGCTCATCCTCCTGCCGTTCGTGAACCTCCTCGCCGGCGCGCACATCGACTGGCATCCCCTCCGCCCTCGCGTCCCGCACGTCACGCTCCTCAGTCTCAACGTGCTCGGCAAGATGGGCTTCGGAGCCTTCAGCGGCTTCGAGTACGTCGCCATCTTCGCCGGTGAAGCCCGCGCCGCCTCGGGGGCCATCCGCCGCGCCACGTGGATCGCCGGACCGATCGTCGTCGTGATGTTCGTCCTCGGCACGAGCGGCGTCCTCGCCTTCTCGGCGCCCGACACCATCGACCTCATCGCGCCCACGCCGCAGGCCGCCGCCCTCGGTACGCGAAGTCTGCCGGCCCTCGGGTGGCTCGTCCCGGCGGTCTCGCTGGCGATCGCCTTCCGGGCGATGGCCTGGGGCAGCGCCGCCTTCGCCGGAGTGGCTCGCCTGCCGATGGTGGCGGGCTGGGACGGCCTTCTCCCCGCGGCGTTCACGCGCCTTCACCCGCGCTCGAGGACGCCGCTCTGGTCGGTCGCGTTCCTCGCCGTCACCGCGCTCGCGCTCGGAGCGATCGGGATGATCGGCGTCGGCATGCAGGAGGCGTGGCAGCTCTTCGGCAACGCCTGCCTCGTGTTCTACGCGCTCACGTACCTCGTCATGTTCGGCATCCCCCTCGTGGCCCCCCGCACCTTGCCGAGGAGGCCGGGGCTCGCGCTCCGGGTCGCCTGCGCGTCCGGCTTCGCGATGACGCTGCTCTTCATCGTGCTCAGCGTCGTGCCCATCGTGAAGGTCGAGAGCTCCTCGGCCTTCACCGCGAAGATCGTGGTGGTCATCGTCGCGGCCAACGCGCTCGGCGTCGGCCTGTGGCTCGCCGCCGCCCGCAGAACGCGGACGTGATCACCGGGGGTCAGGCGCGGACGTCCGGGTACTCGTCGTCCTCGACCTTCCACTCCTCGGTCTCCGAGGCGCGCGCCCATTTCTGCATCCCGGGATGGGCGAGCATCGCGTCGAGGTAGGCGCGCTGGACCGCGTCGAGCGCGACCTCGTAGGTGCGGAAGCGGAAGACGACGGGGGCGTACATCGCGTCGGCGACCGAGAAGCGGCCGAAGAGGTAGGGGCCGGCCTGACCGAAGCGCGCGCGGCAATCGCTCCAGAGCGAGCGGATGCGCGCGATGTCGCGCAGCGAACCCGGTGTCCTTCCGTAACCAGGAAAGCGTGACCGCACGTTCATCGGCATGCACGCCCGGAGGTCGGGGAAGCCGGAGTGCATCTCGGCGCTCACGGCCCGGGCGCAGGCGCGCGCGCCGCGATCCTCGGGCAAGAGGTGGACGTCGGGGAAGGCCTCGGCGAGGTGCTCGCAGATGGCGAGCGAGTCCCAGACCACGGCGTCGTCGTGGCGGAGGACCGGGACGCGGCCCGCCGGGGAGTGCTCGGCGATGAGGGCGCGGGTCTCGGGGCGGCCGAGCGGGATGAGGACCTCGCGGTACGGAACCCCGACGTGCTCGAGCGCGAGCCAGCCGCGGAGCGACCAGGACGAATAGTTCTTGTTGCCGATGGCGATGGTGAGGGACGGCATGGCCCGAGACCGTAGCGGCGGACCGGTCACCGTGAAAGGAACACCTCACCCACCGGGACACCGGTGTCGTGTGCTCGTCGTGCAACCGGGCCGAAGCTGGGCGCAAAACGCAGCGGTACGGTCACTGCAAAGGCGGCCCGCCCATGAGAGCTTGGCATGGCTTCGTATGGGCAGCGGTGGCTTGCACGGTGGGCCTCACCGTGGCGTGCAGCGGGAAGACCGTCGGCGGCAACGGCGACGGTGACGGCGGGGGCGGCGCAAACGCGAGTGCATGCGACGACTACTTCCAGGCGGCCTTCGCCGGGAGCTGCCCCGGCACGCTGTCCCCGCCTGCGAGTGAGCTCGCTCACTACCAGTCTCGCTTCGACACGCTGTGCACCCAGGATCTCGCCTTGCCCGGGGTGAGTCTCACCGCCGAGAGCCTCGAGGCGTGCGTCGCGGCCATCAAGGCGACCGGTTGTGCCGTCCTGAACGACGACCGGGGCGGCCCGTGCAACTTCGCGACCGGCTCCCTGAACGCGGGCGCCTCGTGCTCCACCGACGCGCAGTGCGCGAGCGCCAGCTGCTCCGCCGAGAACATCCTCCCCGATGGCGGAGTCATGACCTGTGGCACCTGCGCGCCGCTGATCCCCATCGGCGGAGCCTGCACGGACGTGAACCAGGCCTGCGGCCCGGGCGCGACCTGCGCCCCGAGCGCGACGGGAGCCGAGACCTGCGCCGCCATCACGAGCGGCGGTGCCGGCGCCTCCTGCGCCATTGAGACCGTGCAGTGCGCCGAGGGCCTCGTGTGCAACCCGAGCGGAGTATGCGCCGCCCCCGGCGCCGCGGGCACGGCCTGCCAGGAGGATCAGCAGTGCGCGTCCCCGCTGGTGTGCCCGGCGATCACGGGGACCGGAACCTGTCAGCCCCCGAGCGCGGTGGGTGGGCCCTGCTCCGGCGGCTCGGGATGCCAGTCGGGGCTGGCGTGCAACTTCTCGACGCACCAGTGCGTCGCCGTGACCTGGGTCCAGCCCGGCCAGCCGTGCAACGGCGGCAATCTGGTGTGCCTGTCGGGGAGCTGCCCGATCAGCGGGTCGAGCGATACGGGCACGTGCCCCACCATCATCCCCGACGGCCAACCTTGCGACTCGACCTCCATCGCGTCGATCTGCGACACGTTCGCGAACTGCACGGGAGGCGTCTGCGTGCTCGGCACGCCCAGCTGCCCCTGACGTCACCGCGCCAGGATCGGCTCGATCTCCTCGACGATCTTCTTCCGCCACACCGCCAGCGCCGACTCGCCGCGCATCAGGCGGCCGGTCTCCTCGAGCACCTCGTCGAGCGGCGTGAGGACCACGTAGGGGTCGAACTTGCACGCGGCGCGCGCCAGCCCGGGGCCCGCCCATCCCGCCATGAACGACCGGTCCCCCTCGGCCAGCGCTCGCACCGCCGCGTTCGCGAGGCGCGCACCGAGGAGCCGATCGAACCCGGTGGGCGTCCCGCCACGCACGACGTGGCCCAGCACGGTCACGCGCGTGTCCACGTCGGGCAGCGTCTTCGCCACGCGGACGTCGATTCGCTCCTTCAGGGTCGGCGCGTCGATCTTCACCCCTTCGGCCTTCACGACGATGACGCGCCGCTTGCCCGAGTCGCGCGCGTACGCGGCCTCCCTCGCCCGCGCCACGCCCTCGACGATCTCTCCTTCGGCGCGGTTTGCCTCCGGCACGAGCACCGCGTCGGCGCCGGCCGCGATGGCGGACGTCATCGCCAGGTAGCCGCAGTCGCGCCCCATCACCTCGATGAAGAACGTGCGCCGGTGCGCGCTCGCGGTGTCGGCGATGCGGTCGCACGCCTCGACGATGGTGTTGAGCGCGGTGTCGACGCCGATGGACATCGACGTGCACGCGAGATCGTTGTCGATCGACGCCGGGAGCCCCGCCACCGCCACGACGTCCGCCAGCGTGCGCGCGCCCGCGAGCGAGCCGTTGCCGCCGATGACGACGAGGGCGTCGATGCGGTGCGCGGCCAGCGTCTCGCGGGCGCGCCGCTGCCCGTCCGCGGTGGGAAAGACCTTCGAGCGCGCCGACCCCAGGAGCGTCCCCCCTCGTCGCGCGGCGTCGTCGACGGCGCGAAGATCGAGCGGGCGGACCCTCCCTTCGAGGAGCCCGACGTACCCCTCCTCCACGCCCAGCATCTCGAAGCCCAGCGAAACCCCGACGCGCGCGGCGCCGCGCAGGGCCGCGTTCATGCCGGGGGCATCCCCACCACTGGTCAGGAGAGCAAGACGTCGACCGGGTGACAGGACGGACATCGCTCGAAATACTATAGGGGTCTCGGACGAAGAGGGGTCGCACCCGTCACGAATGCCCCTCGCCCTGCCCCACGTCAGCGCCGTCCACGTCGCGGACCCGCCCGTCCTCGACGGCCGGCTCGACGACGCGGCGTGGCGTGATGCGCCCATCGCCGCCTCCTTCGTGCAGAAGTCGCCCCTCGAGGGCGTGGCGCCGACCGAGAAGACGAGCGTGCGCGTCGTGTACGACGACGACGCGCTGTGGATCGGCGTCGACTGCGAGCAGACGGGGGCTCCCGTCGTCGCCAGCCTGACGCGCCGCGACCGCGAGGTGGAGGCCGACTGGGTGAGCGTGGCGCTCGACACGCGCCGCGACGGCAAGAGCGCCTTCGTCTTCGAGGTGAACGCGGGCGGGTCCCTGTTCGACGCCATCCGCTTCAACGACAGCGACTTCTCGCCGGACTGGGACGAGAACTGGGACGCCCGCGTGAGCGTGCGGCCCGGCGGCTGGTCGATCGAGTACCGGATCCCGTTCCGGATCCTGCGCTACCAGACGCTCCCGGTGCAGTCGTGGGGCTTCGAGGTGCGTCGCTACGTCTCGAAGAAGCAGGAGACCGACGAGTGGGCGCTCATCTCGCGCGGCGCGGGCGGAGAGGTGTCGCACTACGGCAAGCTCGACGGCCTCGCCGGTCTCTCGGCGCACACGCCCTTCGAGGTGCGCCCATTCGTCCTCGGGCGCCTGCGCCGCCAGGATGCGACGAGCCTCACCGTGCCGACGCTCGGCAACACCACGTTCACGAGCAACCTGCCGGGGGTCACGGATTTCACGCCATCGGCCGGCGTCGACCTCAAGTGGCACCCGTCGCAGGACCTCACCCTCGACGCGACCATCAACCCCGACTTCGCGCAGGTGGAGGCGGACCAGCTCGTCCTCAACCTGACGACCTTCGAGACGTACTATCCCGAGAAGCGCCCCTTCTTCCTCGAGGGCAACGAGATCTTCTCGATGCCGATTCAGCTCCTCTACACGCGACGCATCGGGCGCGTGCCGCCGGTGCCGACGCTGCGGCCGAACGAGGGGCTCCTCGACGTCCCACTGCCGACGACGATCTACGGCGCGAGCAAGCTGACCGGCCGGCTCGCCGACGGCTGGACGGTGGGGACGCTGCAGGCGCTCACCGCCCCGAGCACGGTGCCCGTGGTGGCGGCTGACGGCTCGCACGTCAACCGGGTGGTGGAGCCGCTCTCGGCGTGGAACGTCCTGCGGCTGCGACGCGACTTCGGCGACCGCGCGTACATCGGCTTCATGGGCACCAACGTGACGCGCGCGGAGGACACGTCGAGCTACCCGCTCGCCGCTCCCGGGCAGACGCTCTGCCCTCTCGCGTCGCAGGCGGCGAAGAGCACGACCACCGTGCCGGCCGGCTCGCGATGCTTCGACGACGCCTACGTCGGCGCGGCGGACTGGCGATGGCGCTCACCCGGGGGCGACTGGGCGAGCAATGGCCTGGTGACGGCCTCGATGCTCGCGCACGGACCGGCCCGCCTCGTGCCCGACGGAACCGTGATCCGTCCCGGTGACGTCGGGACCGGCGCGACCGGGTACCTCGGCAAGGAGGGCGGCGAGCACTGGGCCGGCGACGGGTGGGCGGGCTACGCGGACCGGAAGTTCGACGACAACGACGTCGGATACAACCCTCGCGGCAACGTCTTCGTCGGTGGAGGCGACCTCGAGTACCGCACGCTCGTGCCGTGGTCGACCTTTCTCGAGACGCACACGCGCCTCGAGTTCTGGGACACCACGAACATCAGTGGCCTCAACCTCGGCAGCGGCGTGAACGTCAACACGGCGGGCAAGCTCGACAACTTCTGGCGCTACTTCGTCCAGGTGCACGTACGCCCCACGCGCTTCGACGACCGCGAGTTCGGCGACGGCGCGGCGCTGGAGCGCGCGGCGATCGTGGCCGGGAACGACACGCGCATCCAGAGCGACACGACGAAGGCGATCGCCCTCGCCATCCACGGCCGGCCGGAGATGCTCGAGAACGGCGCGTACAACTTCAGCGCCGACGCGGATCTCCTCCTGCGCGTGCTCCCGCAGCTGGACTTCGACCTCGCGCCGACCTTCACCGCGAACGTCGGCGAGCCCCGATACGCGACCTCCGGCTCGGTCGCCGGCGAGTACATCCTCGGCCACCTCGACGCGAAGAGCGTCGGCGCCACGCTGCGCGCCACGTACACCCTCTCGCCGCGCCTCACGCTCACCGCGTACGCACAGCTCTTCCTGGCGTCGGGCCACTACTCCGGCTTTCTCACCTACCTGTCGAACCCGAGCGGGCCGCGCCCCGTCGTGAGGCTCGACGAGCTCCGGCCTGCTCCGCCGCCCTCGAGCAATCCCGACTTCGAGCAGGGCGCGCTGAACGCGAACGTGGTCCTCCGGTGGGAGTACCGTCTGGGCTCGCTGCTCTACCTCGTGTACACGCGCTCGCAGGTGCCCAACGTCTCGCTGGGCCCGGGGGAGGAGGCGACCCTGGATCTGGGCGCCGCGCGGAAGGCCCCCGCGGCCGACGTGATCATCCTCAAGGTCTCGTACTGGTGGGGGTGAGCGCCGCGGGGTGCTTCAGTGCGAAGGCGCGGGCCGCGGAACGAGGCCCGGCGGCAGGGCCATCGGCGGCGCCGACGACGCCGCCGAAGCGGTGGGGGCGGCCAGCGCCGCGGGAGGCGGGGGAACCCCGATCGGCGAGGTGGGCAGCGCCGACGTGGTGAGCTCGAGGGGCAGGAAGATGCTCACGAGAGGCCCGGCGTTCTTCGGGAATTCCATGCTGCGCACCACCTGGAGGATGCACATCGCGGTCTCCCGGTCGGGCAGCGTCTCGTCGGCCGGAGAGACGTTCGTCACCTTTCCGCTGGGGTCGACCCGCATCTTGATCGCGAGCTTTCCTTCGAGATCGGGCTTTCGATCGAGGCCCTTCTTGTAGCACTCGTTCATCGCCGGGGTCGCGTCGACGAGAGGCTTGGCGACGTCCTCCGGCTTCAGGACGCCGATGATCTGGGGCGCCCCGAACGGGCGCACCATCGGCGGGCCCTTGCCCTTCGCCGGCATGACCGGCCCCTCCAGCGTCTTCGCGAGGTCGCACGTGAAGATGTCGACCTTGAACGCGGCGTCCCGCAGGACCTTGGCGCGGTCGGCGCCGGTCGCTCCCTGCCGGAGCGCATCGCCGACGTCCTTCGTGCGAGGGCTCCTGGCCCCCTGATCGATCCAGTCCTCGAGCCGCTGGAGGCGCCCCGCGTCGTCCGCCTCGGCCAGGTGGCTGAAGGCCACGATCGAGCAGAGGTGCTGCAAGTCGGCGCGGTAGTCCCCCTCGGCCGCCATTTTTTCGTAGGCCGCGACCGCCGGGCAGGACGCGATGCCCTGGGCGCTCGCCTCGCCCTTCAGTCGCTTGGCGCGCTCGACGAGCTTCGCGTCGCTGAGCGACGAGTAGAACGTGTTGCCCTCCGGCGTCGTGAGGTGCTGCCTCACGTAGGCGGTGACCTTCGACTGGTCCTTCTCGAGCGTGAAGCCCGAGTCCCCTTCGCCCTCACAGATGGTGCGAACGTCGTGCTTGTACGTCGAGTTCAGCAGCTTCCAGCCGATGACGCCGAAGACGAGGATGGCCCCCGCGATGCCCCAGGTTCGCCAGTCGCTGACGTACCCCGTGTCCGGGAGGGGCGCCGGGGCCGCCTTCTTCTTCGCGGCTTTCCTGGGCTTGCCGGTCGGCGTCTTCTTCTCGGTCGGCGTGGAGGTGGCCTCTGCCATGGGACTTGGCTGGGGAGATAGCACCCGCCCACGGTCGCGCGACGAAAACTTGGCCGCGCGGAGGCCGCGATGCGAATCGTCGAGGCATGGCGCAGGCTCTCGGTTCGGCTGGCTCAGCTTGCTGCGTGTGCGGCGCGAACGACGCCCGGGCGCTCGTGCCGGTGATGCTCCGCGGCGGGACACGGGCGACGTTGTGCGGGTCGCACGCGATCATGCACCGGCGATCGGCCGTCCAGGCCGCGTCGGAGCTCGAGCTCCGGCGCTTGCTGCGCGACCGGCGCGGGCGCCGGGACCGGCGGGACGACCAGGACGAGCTCGGGGCGGCTCTGAACGCGGCGTTCAACGGCGACCGGCGCGGACCGGACCGGCGACGCGCTCCCTGAAACGGAGCGCCGTTCTTCCGGACGATACGCGCGAGGCCGGCCCGACGTTGGGAGTGCGCGTGCTATGAAGCACGACCACTTCGAGGCGGAGTATCACGAGCATGGCGCTCTACTTGATCACGGGCGGCGCGGGGTTCATCGGGTCGTCGATCGCCGAGGCGCTCCTCGCGGCGGGCGACCGCGTCCGCATCCTCGACGACTTCTCGAGCGGACGGCGCGAGAACATCCGCAGCTTGCCCGGCCAGCACGAGCTCATCGAGGGCACGATCGTGGATCCCGAGGCGGTCGCGCGCGCGATGCGCGGCGTCGAGGTGGTGTTCCACGAGGCCGCCATCCCCAGCGTCTTCCGGTCCGTCGAGGATCCCCCGGCGACGATGCTCGCGGGCGTGCAGGGCACGACGGTGGTGCTCGACGCCGCGCGCCGCGCCGGGATTCGGCGCGTGGTCTTCGCCGCGAGCTCCTCGGCCTACGGCGAGACGCCGATCCTGCCGAAGGTGGAGACGATGGAGCCGCAGCCGCTCTCGCCCTACGCCGTCAGCAAGCTGACGTGCGAGCACCTGATGCGCGTGTTCGCGTCCCTCTACGGGCTGGAGACGGTGAGCCTGCGGTACTTCAACGTGTTCGGCCCGCGCCAGGACCCGAAGAGCGAGTACGCCGCCGTCGTCCCCAAGTTCGTGACCGCGGCCCTGCGCCGGGAGCGCCCCGTCGTCTTCGGCGACGGCGAGCAGACCCGCGACTTCTGCTTCATCGACAACGCGGTGCGCGCGAACCTCCTCGCGGCGACGACGCCGCGCAAGCTCCGCGGTGAGGTGGTCAACATCGCGTGCGGGGAACGAACGTCGCTCAACCAGCTCCTCGGGATCCTCCGCGAGCTGACGGGGGCCGCCCTCGAGGCCGACCACCGTCCCGCGCGCGCGGGCGACGTGAAGGACTCCCTCGCGGACATCACGGCCGCGCGGGACCTCTTGGGCTACACGCCCGGCGTCGACGTGCGCGAGGGCCTGAAGCGGACGGTCGAAGCGTTCCGCGCGTTCACCTAGCCGTGCTGCATAGCACGGGCACACCGGCTCGCTCGCGACTCGCCTAGACCGCCGCCGCCTCTTCGGCGAGCGGTCCCTCGGTGGCGACGAGACGCTCGCCGGGCGACCAGTCGGGCCGGACGACGTAGCGAACCAGGCCCGCGGCGAAGCCCGCCCCCTGGGCGACGTGCACGACCGGAAAAATCGCCCACACGACCGGCACCGCGAGGGGCCCCTCCTGCATCCCGACGCGGATCGCCTCGGCGCCCGTGGCCAGCGCGTAGGCCCCGAGCGACCAGCGCGCCACGCGGCGCGACCGGGACGTGGCGAGCAGCGCGGCCTCGCCGAGGAGCCAGAAGAACGGGACCGCCGAGCCCCAGGACGCGTTGCGCCGGTGCTTGAGCATCGTCCGGGCGCGGCCCTGGCCAAAGCGGAAGTACTGCCGCGCCAGCGCCCGCATCGACTCGCGCGGGTAGTAGTGGAGCCCGATCTCCGGGCTGGAGTACGCGCGCCCGCCGGCGTCGGCGATCCGGCGATCGAGCTCGATGTCCTCGTTGGACGGGGCGTGCGGATCGAAGAGCCCCACGCGCTCGAACACGTCGCGGCGGAAGGCCCCCGGCCAGACGCTCGCGACCCAACCCTCGCCCTCCTCGGCCGGGTACCGCGAGCCGCTCGCGCCGAGGGGGCTCCCGAGCGCCGCGGCGACGCAGCGCTGGAAGAACGTCGTCGCCCGGGGCTTCGCCGGGCCGCCGACGTTGTCGGCCCCCGTCCGCTCCAGGACCTCGACGCACTTGCGGACGAAGTCCGAGGGATACTCTCCGTGGACGTCCATCCGGACGATGTACGCCCCCCGGGCCCGCCGGATGCATTCGTTGAGGCCCCCGGCCGGGATGCGCGCGGTGTTGTCGACGAGGCGAATCCGCGCATCCTCGCCGGCCAGGCGGGAGAGGACCTCGCGCGTTCCGTCCATGCTCATGCCGTCGGCGACGAGGATCTCGAGCCGGTCGTGCGGCCAGTTCTGGGCCAGGGCCGAGCGCACGCACGCTTCGATGTGCGGCTCTTCGTCGCGGCAGGGAATGACGATCGAGACGAGGGGCAGGGGCACCGACGGCGGCATGAGTCAGAGCCAGTATAGGCACGGCCCGGGCGGACGGCAGATGGACGCCCACCGCCCCCGCACATTCTTTTCTTTTCGTGTCGGCGCGCTTGGCCTAGGGTGCGCCCGCGAACAGCTGTTTCAACGCGCGTGGAGGGCTTGATGAAGGGTCTCTTTGGTCTTGGTGGGAATCTGGCGGCGCTGGTGGGGCTCGGCCTCGTCGTGGCGGGGTCGACGGGGTGCACCGCGTTCGGATATCCGACCGGCTCGCTCTACAACGGGACGGTCGTGCCCCACGGCATGATGCGGCTCGAAGGCGCGGGTGCCCCCAAGCCGGGCGGCAAGAGCGGACAGTCCTGCGCGACGGGTATCCTCGGGCTCGTCGCGTTCGGCGACGCGAGCCTCGCGGCCGCCAAGAAGGCGGGCGGAGTGACCGACGTTCACTCGGTCGAGTTCTCCGGCATGAGCATCCTCGGCATCTACTCCCAGGGGTGCACGGTGGTCTCCGGTACGGACGCGGCCCCGCCGCCTCCGCCGCCGCCTGCCGCGCCGCCGCCTCCGCCCCCCCCTCCGGCCGCGGAGCCTCCGCCCCCGCCCCCGCCCCCCATGAAGGGCGCGCAGCTCGACATCCCGGGCGAGATCGAGTTCGACGTGGGCGCGGCGACCATCAAGGACACCCCGAATTCGCGCGCCGTGCTCGAGGCGGTCCTCAAGGCGATGAGCCACCCGTCGATCACGAAGATCCGCGTCGAGGGTCACACCGACAGCGACGGCAATCCCCAGTCGAACCTCGGCCTCAGCGAGAAGCGCGCGGCCAGTGTCATCGCCTGGCTGGTTGGCAAAGGCATCGACCCGAAGCGCTTGCACGGCGTCGGTTGCGGCGCGAGGGATCCGCTCGTTCCCAATACGTCCGCCGAAAACAAGCAGAGGAACCGTCGAACCGAGTTCGACGTCGAAGACGTCCGCGGCAAGAAGCCCGAGGGCTTCACCGAGGCGTGCCAGCCGAATCCGGCCGTTCATCACTGACGTCGCGGTGGATGACCGGGAAGCGGGGCGGGACCTCTCGGGGTCCGCGCCCCGCTTGCCTTTTGGTCTCGAAGCAGGCTCCCGGGGTGGCGGACCCTTCTACGACGGCTGTACGAGGGCTCTTCCCAAGCGCCCCGTAC